>JABMRO010000267.1 GCA_013202635.1 Planctomycetota bacterium | reverse complement strand
TTCTGGTTAACAATGCCGGTTTGAATATTCGAAATCCAAGCATTGAATTTTCTCCAGAGGATTGGGACACTGTATTGGATACAAATCTTAAAGGCAGTTTTTTCTGCGCTCAGGCGGTTGCCAAGGAGATGATAAAACGAAACTATGGCAGAATAATAAACATGGGTTCGTGTACATGTGTTTTCGGTATGGAAGGTATCGCACCTTATACTGCAAGCCGGGGTGCTGTTTTGTTAATGACCAGAAGCCTTGCTGCGGAATGGGGCAGGTTCGGAATCACGGTCAACGTGTTGGCTCCCGGCTGGTTTAAGACGGCGCAAAACGCAGTGTTATATGAAAATAAAGAATGGCTGAAATATATCACGGACCGCATACCTTTGAATCGTCCCGGGCAGCCACATGACCTTGATGGTACGGTTGTCTTTTTGGCTTCGGATGCCAGCGAATATATTACAGGCCAGATAATTTTAGTAGATGGCGGATTTACTACAGGGGCGACAAAAGCAAATATCTGAGAAATGCGGATTGATTATTTGTTAGGGAGGTGCATATGAATTTAAGAGGTGTTGTTCTTGCCGGCGGCACAGGTTCTCGTCTTAGGCCGTTGACGAAGGTTACAAATAAGCATCTTCTTGGCATCGGGCAAAAGCCGATGATATATTACCCCATTGAGAAACTAACTTCTATCGGCATCGGTGAAATCCTGATTGTAACCGGCCTCGAACATATGGGCGATGTTGTTAATCTGCTGGGTTCCGGAAAAGATTTTGGCTGTCGGTTTACGTATAAAGTTCAGGACGAGGCGGGTGGAATTGCCCAGGCCCTGGCGTTGGCTGAGAATTTCGCACAAGGCCAGCCTATGGTTGTTATCCTTGGCGACAATATATTTGAAAGCAGTCTTAAAAATTATGCCGACAAATTCATTGCTCAGAAAACCGGCGCGAGAATACTCCTCAGGCAAGTGTCAGATCCACAGCGTTTTGGTGTTGCGGAACTGGCCGATGGCAAGGTTATTGGTATTGAAGAAAAACCTAAAGAACCGAAGTCGGATTACGCCGTAACCGGTATATATTTTTACGACGCACAAGTTTTTAAGATAATACGGGCCCTTAAGCCATCAGCCCGCGGTGAGCTTGAAATTACTCATGTTAACTATGCTTACATTGAAAAAGGTCAGTTGGCTTATGATATCCTCGACGGTTGGTGGACGGATGCAGGCACATTTGAATCGCTTGGTCGAGCCAATGAATTAGTTTTAAAGAAACCTCCGCAATAACAAGAAATATCAGCATAAAATGAATGTTAAAGAGACTAAACTACCGGGAGTGCTCATATTGGAGCCGGATGTTTTTTCCGATGAGAGGGGTTTCTTTTTGGAAACCTGGAACAGCACGCGTTATGAGAAAGCCGGTATAAAGGGCTCCTTTGTGCAGGATAATATCTCATTTTCCAAAAAAGGGGTTTTGCGCGGTTTACATTTTCAATATCCTCAATCACAAGGTAAATTGGTCCAGGTTTTATCCGGTGAGGTTGTGGATGTTGCTGTCGATATTCGCAAAGAGTCACTGACTTTTGGCCAGTGGATAAGTGAGGTACTTTCCGGCGCGAACCACAGGCAGATGTATATTCCAGCGGGTTTTGCTCATGGATATTGTGTTACGAGTGAGACAGCGGTTTTTTCATATAAGTGCACCGATTTTTATAATTCGGCGAGTGAAGGCGGTATCATCTGGAATGATCCCGATATTAACATTGACTGGCCGATTAAAGAGCCTGTGTTATCACTCAAAGATGCAAGTTTTGCCAGACTTAGAGACATTCGGCCTGAGAAGTTGCCGCAATTGGGGAGTCTATGATGGCAACTAATGATACCAGGATTGCGATTCTCGGCGGCAGGGGAATGCTTGGTACAGACGTGGCCAAAATCTGTGAGCAGCAGGGCTTTGACGTCGGAGTATTTGATTTGCCGGAATTTGATATAACCGATTCTAAACAGCTTAAAGAAGCCGTTGGTAGCGCAAAGATAATCGTCAACTGCGCAGCTTATACTAATGTCGATGGCGCCGAGAGCGAAAACGAATTAGCACATCAGGTCAACGCAGAAGCAGCAGGGCGGCTGGGTGCTCTTGTGAAAGAAGCCGACGCCTGGTTGCTTCACGTCAGCACTGATTTTGTTTTTGACGGACGGTTGGACAGACCCTATGTTGAGACTGACCTTCCAAACCCTATAAATGAATATGGCAGGAGCAAACTGGCAGGGGAGCAATTCCTGGGCCACAGCGGCTGCCGGCATTGTATAATGCGTGTGGAATGGACATATGGCCAAGCAGGCCAAAACTTTGTATCCAAGTTGATACATCGTGCAAAAACTGATAAGGTGTTAAAAGTTGTTGATGACCAGATAGGTTCGCCAACGGCTACGACCGAAGTAGCCAGGGTTATCTGCAAAGCAGTGCCAGTAAAACCAGAGGGTGTATTTCATTTCGCAAGTTCCGGTTATGTCAGCCGATACGGAATGGCGGAGTTTATATTTGACAAGCTCTCGATGGATGTTAACCTGTTGGCCTGTAAAACAAGTGATTACGCCAGTGCTGCTGCAAGGCCGTTAAACAGCCGATTTGATTGCAGCAAGATTGAAGCTTTGCTTGATGAACCGATTGAATCATGGCAGGTCCCGTTGGAACGCTTTTTGAGGCAGTTATGAAAAGGATTCTGGTTACAGGTGGTGCAGGATTTATAGGAAGCAATTTTGTGCGGATGGTGCTCTCGGAACATCCTGATTGTTTTGTGGTCAATCTCGACAAGCTGACTTATGCCGGCAACCTTGAAAATCTCGCCGAATTTTTCGAGCATCCAAACTATAAGTTTGTAAAAGGTGATATATGTGACGGTGCATTAATCGAAAAAATTATCGATGAATATCAAATCGATGCAATAGTCAATTTTGCCGCAGAGAGCCATGTGGACCGTTCTATTGCTGAGCCTAAAATCTTTATAGAGACCAATATAGCCGGCACTTTAACTCTTCTTGAAGCGGCCCGAGATAAAAAACTTGAGAGGTTTATTCAAATCTCAACCGATGAAGTTTATGGCTCGCTCGGAGCGGAGGGTAAATTCACCGAACAAACACGGCTGAGTCCAAATTCTCCTTATTCGGCCAGTAAAGCTGCGGCTGACCATCTGGTAAAAGCTTTCGGCCATACCTGGGGAGTAAAATATAACATTACAAGATGCTCAAATAATTATGGCGAATATCAGTTTCCAGAGAAGATGATTCCATTGATGATTAACAATGCCCTCAATGATAAAGAATTGCCAGTTTATGGTGATGGCTTATATGTGCGGGATTGGCTGTATGTATATGACCATTGTACAGCTATATGGCAGGTTCTTCAAAAAGCTCCGTCCGGTGAGATTTATAACATTGGAGGCTGTAATGAGAAGGCGAATTTGGAAGTAATTGATGTAATATTAGGCCGTCTTGGCAAGCCAAAATCACTTATTAAGCATGTAACCGACAGGCCCGGACACGACCGGCGATATGCTATCGATGCAAGTAAGATAATTAGCGAGCTTAACTGGCTGCCGTCCGTGAGTTTTGAAGAGGGTATTAATAAAACCATAGACTGGTATCTTCGCAACAAGCAATGGCTGGGTAACGTTGTCTCCGGCGATTATCAGAAGTATTACGATTCGATGTACGGAAACCGCTGAGGCAAGGGAGAAGTCTTAATTAATGTCAAACCTTATTAAAGGCAAAGCAACTATATGTATAGTGAATTATAAAACGCTGGACTTTACCCGGCTATGTCTGCGCAGCATACGTAAGTTTACTAAATATCCGTATGAAGTCATTGTTGTCGATAACGATTCACAGGATGAGTCTTTGGAATACCTCAAATCTCTTAATTGGATTCGGCTAATCGAGCGTCGTGCCGGCGCAGATGAACCTGGTGGAGGTTATGCCCATGCTGCCGGTCTTGACCTCGGTTTGGAGAACTGCAATACCGAATTTTTTGTATCGATGCACTCGGACACTTTTGTCCGGCAAGACCACTGGCTCGGAGACCTGATTTACTATTTCGGCAGTGATGAAAATATAGTCTGCGTTGGTTCCGGCAAAATCGAATTGATACAGAAATGGCGCGTTCTGCTCAAAAAAGCAACCGATTTTAGAACATTCATGCGCAAGGTTCTTCGAGAACCGGACCCTGTCGGTAAGTTTCGATATTACAATCGCACAATATGTTCTCTGTACCGGACGGATATTTTGCGCCGGGAGCGACTCTCATTCCTTATGGACAGAGACAAGGGTCTGACAGGAGGTAAAAAGCTCTATTTTGAACTCGTTGACCGTGGCTTTAAGACCGTTGAGTTGCCGCCATCAGTAATGGGTCGATTTGTTTACCATCTTGCTCACGCTACCCAGGTGATCAATCCGCAGGAATTTACTCTGCGAAAAAAAACCGTGAGAAAATGTCATCGATATGTTAACAAAGTAATGTCATCGGAAGTCATTAAAGGTATTCTGGAAGATGGTTCTCTGGACCAGTAACGTGTACTTTTCTTGCGGGCATCTAATTGATAATTTTCGTTTGACTAACGTGTCTGTCTGCAATATTATGGCTCGACCTTTTTATTTGGAGTATTATTGTCTAAATTGTTATAGGTGAATGTTCAGAGAACCAAGGGACTGTGTCAGTACTGCAGCGTAGAAGTACCAAAAGGATAAAAACATGAACTATAACATCCTGGTGACTGGTGGGGCCGGTTATATAGGTTCAATACTTGTCCCGGAACTTCTGAGACTGGGAAATAAAGTTACTGTTCTTGATAACTTTATGTTCGAGCCGAATTCACTTCTGGATTGCTGTCATTGCGATACTTTTGAGGTTATTCGTGGAGATGCCCGGGATAAGGGATTGGTTGAAAAACTCATCGGAGACAAAGATATTGTTATTCCATTGGCGGCTCTGGTTGGTGCGCCTTTGTGTAACCGCGATAAAATCGGGGCTGAGACTACCAACAGAGAAGCAATCAGAACTCTTGCCGAAGTGCTCTCTAAGGAGCAGCGAATAATTATCCCAATTACAAACAGCGGCTATGGTATAGGCCAAAAAGGGGTTTACTGCACTGAGAAAACACCACTAAATCCTATCTCCTTCTATGGCAAAACAAAGGTGGATGCGGAAAAGATTGTATTAGATAGGGGAAACAGTATTAGTCTGCGTCTTGCGACTGTTTTTGGAATGAGCCCAAGAATGCGTCTGGACCTGCTCGTCAACGATTTTACCTATCGTGCAGTGAAGGACCGGTTCATAATAATTTTCGAAGGCCACTTTAAACGAAACTATATCCATATTCGTGATGTGGCAAGTGCTTTCATTCACACAATAGAGAAGTTTGACAGTATGAAAGATGAAGCTTACAATGTCGGTTTGTCGGATGCTAATCTCTCGAAGCTTGAGTTATGTGCCGAAATCAAAGAGCAAGTGCCTGATTTTGTCTATTTGGAAGCGTCGATTGGCGAGGATCCGGATAAGAGGGACTATATTGTTTCTAATGAAAAGATCGAGAAGACGGGTTTTGCTCCAAAATACTCTTTGGCCAGAGGTATTCGCGAGCTAATTAAAGGTTATACTATCATCAGTGATAGCAAGTACGGTAATGTTTAAGAATTCTAAAATCTATGTGGCAGGACATACGGGACTGTTAGGTTCGGCCATAAGCAGGAAGCTGAAGGAGCATGGAAACAGTCGGGTGATTGAGAAGGCACATATAGAGCTTGACCTGACAGACAAAAGGGCGGTTTTTGAGTTTTTTTCAACTGAAAGGCCCGAATACGTTTTTCTTTGTGCTGGCAAAGTCGGTGGCATCGTAAGTAATAAAACTTATCCTGCGGACTACCTGCATATCAATATAGCGATTCAGGATAATGTTTTTGAGGCCGCACAAAAATATGAGGTAAAGCACCTGCTTTTTTACGGCTCGTCCTGTATTTATCCCAAATTTTCACTCCAACCTATAAAAGAGGAGTATTTATTGAACGGGCCGCTTGAAGAAACCAGTGAAGGTTATGCAACTGCCAAAATAGCCGGTATCACTGCATGCAAAGCTTACAATCTGCAATATCAGACGAACCGTTTTATTGCGTTGATTCCAAATTCTATGTACGGTCCCAATGATAATTTCAATATTGAAAGCTGCCATGTGCTTTCCGCTTTGATTTACAGATTCCACGAAGCCAAAATCAGCAATACACAGAGTGTTACTTTATGGGGAAGTGGAAAGCCCAGGAGAGAATTTATTTTCAGCGAGGATGTGGCGGAGGCGTCGCTGTTTGCGATGGAACATGTTGAACAACTTGAAAACCGACACTACAATGTTGGGACAGGTGTCGATTATTCGATCGAAGAGTTGGCAGCAAGTGTTGCCGAAACTGTTGGTTATGAAGGAAAAATCTTATGGGATATGAGTAAGCCGGATGGTGCTGCTCAAAAACTATTGGATAGTTCCAAGTTTTTATCCCTTGGTTGGGAGCCCACGGTGAATATGGAAGAAGGCTTGAAAAGAACTTACGAATGGTATCTGAGGCAGTCCTTAGTCGGACAAACCTCTGATAACTAATTCAAATACGGGGATTAATATTTGAAGAAATCTATACAGAACATCGCAAACATCACTGCGGTTATTCTGGCAGGAGGGTTTGGTACCCGCCTTCAGCCCTTAGTTTCAGACAGACCAAAGGTATTGGCTGAGGTCTCAGGTAAGCCTTTTCTGGCGTATCTGCTAAATCAGATTTCATCGGCTGGTATTCGCAAGGTGGTGTTCTGTACCGGCTATATGGCCGAGAAGATACAAGGCTGTTTTGGTGATACTTATGGGCAATTGCATATTTTGTATTCCAAAGAAGATGAGCCTCTCGGTACCGGTGGAGCACTTAGATTAGCCCTGCCTTACCTTTCTTCGGATGTTGTTTTGGTTATGAATGGGGATTCCTTTACGGAGGCCGACTTGTGTTCCTATGTTAATTGGTTTTTCCAAAAGGATTGCGAGGCGGCTCTTCTTTTGACCAGGGTGTTGGATACGAGTCGCTATGGAAGTATCACTATAAACGGAGATGAGAATATAACAGCTTTCGATGAAAAAGGGGCAAGCTCGGATGCCGTTTGGATAAATGCAGGTGTATATCTGATGAGGAAATCACTCATCGCTTCGATGCCGTCCGGACAGCCATATTCGTTAGAATATGAGCTTTTTCCCTCTATGGTGGAGAAAAAACTTTATGGTTTTTGCTCTGAAGGACGATTTATTGTACGTCTTCAGCAAAAGTGAGACAAAAAGCTCTTTAAGTTAAGAGACGGTTTTGGCTCCTGTTATTAAGATTTTACCATTAAATTCTTTTCTTTCAAGCATT
>JABMRO010000266.1 GCA_013202635.1 Planctomycetota bacterium | reverse complement strand
GATACGTACCCGGTGGGTCTGAGCACCGGCGATATTGACGAAAGCGCAAAGAAGATAATCAGTGAAAAATATGCGCTCGTAGTAGTCGCCGAAAATATTGCCCCGGAAGCTGAAGAGGTTTTCTCGGCTTACGAGGACATGCCGACCCCCTGTATTATGGTTGTGCCCTTTACCACTGAATCTGAGGGTTTTGCTACGCAGGCCCTCGGGGAAGTGCTCAAAATGGCTACGGGTATTAACATTTTGAAAAACAATTAAAGAAGGTTTTTGATAATGAGCGAAACAAAAGAAGGAAGGATAGTCAAAGTCGCAGGGCCTGTCGTTGTTGCCGAGGGTATGGCCGGTGCGAGAATGTACGATGTTGTCCGTGTGAGCAAATTGAACATCATAGGTGAAATCGTGGAGCTGCACAGCGATTTGGCCTCGATTCAGGTCTATGAAGAGACCACGGGAATAGGCCCGGGTGAGCCGGTCGTTGATACCGAGGAGCCTTTGAGCGTTGAGCTGGGGCCAGGCCTGATTGAAAGCATTTACGATGGTATCCAAAGACCGCTTAACTCACTTGTCGATCTCGAAGGTGAGTTTATGAGCAGGGGCAGTGCCCTGCCCGGCCTGAACAGAGAAAAGAAATGGCACTTCGTACCGACAGTAGGCGATGGAACAAAGGTCGGCCCCGGTGATATCATAGGCGAGGTACAGGAAACTACTCTTCTTGAACACAAGATTATGGTTCCGACCGGCATAGAGGGAACTTTACAAAGAATACATGAAGGTGAGTACACGGTCGTCGAAACAATAGCAGTAGTCGTTGCAGACGACGGCAAGGAAACCGAACTGACACTGATGCAAAAATGGCCCGTCCGCAACCCCAGGCAGACAGCTAAACGCCTCGCGCCGAATAATATTCTTATTACCGGCCAGCGGGTAATCGATACTTTTTTCCCAATCACCAAGGGCGGTACGGCCTGTGTGCCAGGGCCATTTGGAACCGGAAAAACGGTCGTTCAGCACCAGTTGGCAAAATGGGTCGATGCAGACATTGTGGTCTATGTCGGCTGCGGCGAACGCGGCAACGAAATGACCGACGTTTTAACTGAGTTTCCGGAATTAAAGGACCCCCGAAGCGGCGAGCCTTTAATGAAACGCTCGGTTTTGATTGCAAACACCTCAAACATGCCCGTTGCGGCAAGAGAGGCCTCCGTTTATACCGGAATTACCATAGCCGAGTATTTCCGTGATATGGGTTATGTCGTGGCCCTGATGGCAGACAGCACAAGCAGATGGGCAGAAGCCATGCGCGAAATTTCGACCCGTCTTGAAGAAATGCCCGCCGAAGAAGGTTACCCCGCCTATCTCGCCGCGAGAATCGCCGCGTTTTATGAAAGAGCAGGCCGAGTCCAGTGCTGCGGCAGCCCCCAACGGGAAGGGGCTTTGTCGATTATCGGCGCCGTAAGCCCGCCCGGCGGCGACTTGTCCGATTCCGTCGTACAGGCAACACTGCACGTAGTCAAGGTTTTCTGGTCACTCAAAGGCGAGCTTGCTTATCAGAGACATTTTCCGGCGATAGACTGGCTAACTTCATACAGTTTTTATAAGCAATACCTCAGAGAGTGCTTCGAAAACAAGGAACAGGGCGATGAGATGGAACAGTTAGCTGTCCAGGCTATGGGTTTACTGGAACAGGAAGCCGAACTTATTGAGATTGTTCGGCTGGTCGGCGCAGATGCTCTTTCACCGCAGGACCGGCTCGCGCTGGAGACATCCCGGTCCATCCGTGAGGATTTTCTGCACCAGAACGCATTCCACGAGGTTGATACCTACACTTCGATGGACAAACAATACGAAATGCTGAAAACTATTTTGCATTTCCACAGGCAGGCCCTTGGAGCCATTGAGGCCGGAGTTGAAACCACCGAGATCTTCAAACTGGCCGTCCGGGAAGAAATCGCCAGGGCAAAATATATTCCGCATGAATTTGTAACAAAAGTCGCAGCAATAAGGGATGCGATAGACGAACACATAAAACAATTACATCCATCCGGAGTGTCTTGAATAGCGTGAATGAATTTAAGGGTGGAAGAGCAGATGCGTAAATGAGTGAATGGGTAGATGAGTATAAGTGAATGCATAAAACAGTTGAAGGTAGCGTATAACGGATAGAAAATCGCTTCTTTCTGTTGTAAAATACGAAATAGGAGTATGAAATGCCGGCTATAAAAGAATATCAAACAGTAACAGACATCTCGGGGCCGTTAATGATGGTCGAGATGGTTGACAAAGCCAAGTACGGACATATCGTCGATATTGAACTTGGTGACGGCTCGATACGTCACGGCCAGATTCTACAGGTCGAGAACGATAAAGTCCTTTTCCAGGTCTTCGAGGGCACGCGAGGAATCGACGTCAATAAAAGTACCGTTCGGTTTCTGGCCAAGCCTTTAGAGCTGAATGTTTCGCCCGATATTTTAGGCAGAGTTTTCAGCGGTCTTGGTGAGCCGAAAGACGACGGCCCGGCTATTATCCCTGAGAAACGGCTGGATATTAACAGCAAGCCGATTAATCCGTTTGCACGTAATTATCCGAACGAATTTATTCAGACAGGCATATCCACAATCGACGGCCTTAACCCGCTCGTTCGAGGTCAGAAACTGCCCATATTCTCAGGGGCCGGCCTGCCGCATGACCAGATAACGGCCCAGATAGCCCGGCAGGCAACGATTCTCGGAGAGGGTGGAGATTTTGCAGTGGTATTTGCAGCGATGGGAATCACATTCGAGGCGGCACAATTCTTTATCGACGACCTGCATGAGACCGGCGCTATCGAGCGTGCGGTTATGTTCATTAACCTTGCGAACGACCCGGCTATTGAACGGATAGCGACGCCGAGATTTGCACTTACGGCGGCCGAGTACCTCGCATTTGACCTGGATATGCACGTACTGGTAATCTTGAACGATATGACCAACTACTGCGAGGCACTTCGCGAAATAAGCGCGGCCAGAAAAGAGGTTCCGGGCCGAAGAGGGTATCCGGGCTATCTCTACACCGACCTTGCAACGATTTATGAAAGGGCCGGGCGAATCAAAGGTAAAAAAGGCTCTATTACGATGGTTCCGGTATTGACGATGCCGGAGGACGACAAGACGCATCCTGTGCCGGACCTGACGGGTTATATTACAGAAGGACAGATAATCCTGTCCCGTCCGCTGCACAGAAAAGCAGTCTCTCCGCCGGTTGACGTTTTGCCGAGCCTGTCGCGTCTTAAAGACAAAGGCATCGGCGAGGGCAAGACCCGCGAGGACCACGCCGACCTTTACAACCAGCTTTACGCCGCATATGCACGGGGTAAAGAATGCCAGGAATTAGCGACTATTATGGGTGAGGCGGCGCTTTCGGATGAAGACAAGAAATATATGACCTTTGCCAATAAGTTCGAGAACAGATATATCTCGCAGGACTATTATGAAAATCGTACAGTCCAGCAGACCCTCGACCTTAGCTGGGAGCTGCTGAGTATGTTCGAGAACGTCGAGCTTAAGCGTATCGATGTGAAGCTTATCGAAAAGTATATGACGAGTTTTCGCAAAGCGAAAACGTGATCCGTGATCCGTGGCTCGTGACTCGTTTACAGACAAATAAATGAAAGTAAAAGATTTTAAAGATTTGAAGGTTTGGCAAAAGGGAATTGAAATCGTAGATAAGATATACACAATAACCGCCAAGTTTCCCAAGGAAGAGGTATATGGTCTGTCAAGTCAGACGAGGAAAGCTGCCGTATCAATTCCATCAAACATAGCGGAAGGATTTTTAAGACATCATACAAAAGAATATAAACAGTTTTTGTACATAGCATTAGGTTCCTGTGCCGAGCTGGATACACAGGTTATTATCTCCAACAGAAGAAAGTACATGACAAAAGCAGAATTAGAAGAATTAACAGAAGACATAAACCACGAAACCCGCATGCTCGTAAGCCTAACCAACAAAATCTGACAAGATATGGGGCACGAGCGACGAGAAACGAATTATGTTAGCTAATGTAAATGCGACACGAATGGAATTGTTACGGCTGCGTAAGCGGGTGGCGCTTGCCAGCCGGGGTCATCGTCTGCTCAGCGAAAAAAGAGATGAGATTTCCCGCCAGTTGATTCAGATAGCCAGAGATATTCAGCCGTTGCGCAAACGTGTTGAAGCCGAACTTCTGGAGACGTGCCGGCGTTTTATGTTAGCTCGTGCGACGATGGAGCCGGAAGATATCAAGGCCGCTCTTGAAGTGCCTACGAAGAAGTTCAATTTAGTTATCTCATTTGCCAATATAATGAATGTGCGGGTGCCGCATTTAGTCAAGGAGATGGAGGGTGAGATTATCTGCTACGGGTTTGCAACGACTTCAGGCGAGATGGATGTTGCATTGCTGGCCTTGGAGAGGGCCTTAGATAATTTAATTGAACTGGCTGAGAAGGAAAAGCAGGCCCGCCTGCTTGCCATCGAGCTTCAGATGACCCGCCGGAGGGTCAATGTTTTGGAGCACGTCGTTATCCCGGAACTACATGAGGCCATCAAGTTCATTTTCGGTAAATTGGCCGAGGCCGAACGCGATAATATATCACGGCTTATGAAGATTACGGATATTATTAGGGCGTGATTCGTCGCCTGTCCCTGCCGAAAATTCCGTCCTTGTTTATTCACAAGGGTTTACGTACAATTGCCAACTCTCGAAAAACTACCAGAAATGATACCATAATCAGGAAGAGTTGGTCAGGATGAGCATCTGCAAAGTGCTATCTCTTCTATTTCGTGGCTTGTTTGTCAGCCGAAGCAATTTGATCTTGGAGAATCTGGCTCTTCGCCAGCAACTGACTGTCCAGCAACGAACAATCAAACGACCCAAATTCAAGAACAAGGATAGGATATTTTGGTCTTGGATTTCTCAGATATGGCCTGACTGGAAATCTAATCTGATCATTGTGAAACCAGAGACAGTCATAAAATGGCATCGGCGGGGCTTCAAGTTGTATTGGCGTTGGAAATCACGGCCCAGCAAAGGTGGAACGACCAAAAATCAGTAAAGAAATCCGAGATCTGATTCGCCAAATGTCAAGAGAAAATCCGACCTGGGGAGCACCCAGAATTCAATCCGAATTGAAACTGTTAGGATACGAAGCGGCCGATTCTACTGTGGCGAAATACATGAT
>JABMRO010000265.1 GCA_013202635.1 Planctomycetota bacterium | reverse complement strand
GGTACACCAGTAAATATCGTCATCGTGAATATTGAAAACGATTTTGTGAGTTAGAGCGGTGTGCAAAAGGTATCCGCCCGTAGTGTGGACGACGCCTTTTGGCTTACCGGTCGAACCGGATGTGTAAAGGATAAACAGGGGATCCTCGGCATTCATAGGTTCGGCATCGCATTGTTCGGCTGCCTTCGCCATCTCGTCATGATACCACAGGTCCCGGCCGTCTTTCATGTTGCAGGGTTCATCATTGACTTTAGTGACTATTACATTTTCAATTGTAGGTGTTTTTTCTAATGCAACGTCGGCGATATCCTTGAGCTTGATGTGCTTGCCGGCCCGCAGTGAGACATTTGAGGTAATAAGCATTTTGCAGTCGGAGTCATTGATACGGCCTTCGATGGCTTCGGAGCTGAATCCGCCGAAGATGATTGAGTGAATCGCGCCGATGCGTGCACATGCGAGCATAACTATGGGAAGTTCAGGGACCATCGGCATGTAAATGGCCACACGGTCGCCTTTCTTTATACCCTTTGATTTCAGAACGTTGGCGAACTTACAAACGTCTTTATGCAGCTCTTTGTAGGTGAATTTTTTGACGTTGTCTTCGTCTTCACCCTGCCAGAGCAGTGCGGTCTTGTTCTCGATTGGCGTTCCCAGATGCCTGTCGAGGCAGTTATAGGAAACGTTCAGTTGGCCGTCGGCAAACCATGTGTGCTCAATTTTACGACTTTTTGTGTCCCACGTATAGCGAAGGCTCTTCGTGGGTTCCTTAAACCATGAGAGGGTTTTTGCCTGTTCCAGCCAGAAAGCGTCCGGGTCGTTAATAGACTTTTCCCACATCTGCTGATATGTCTCGGTGTTGTTTATATGAGCATTGTCCTTAACTGATGCCGGCGGCGGAAATGTCCGATTTTCGGTCATTAGAGAGTTAATTCCTTTTTCTTGTGTCATAACTTTCTCCTTTGAAAACTGAGGATTATTGTTTCTTTGAAAATATTATTAGAATTTGTATTTCATGCTCAAAACGCAATATGTTAAGTCTTTATCGGGGTTGACCGATTTGTCCATTGTTATCTGGTAGTAAATTCCCGGGACGAAAGTCAGGTTGTCGGTTAAGTTAAATTTTGTTGAAAAGCCAAAGGCCGCGTATGACCAGTCGTGGTCTTTAGTTTTTCCGCCAAGGCCATCTGTGTAGGCGATTTCACCGGATACCTTAAGAGGTGACGGAAGTTCAGGTATATCCAGGTCATAGCCCAGACCGAAACGATGGACCCAGCCTGTAACATCGCTATGAGTATATCCGCTGCCTGCGGGGTATTCATAATGAGCCTGATATTTAGGGACGATACCTTCTGGGATAATATTCGGCCAGGAAAGGGCAAATACCCACTCGTATGTAGTATTGGCTACGTTGTGGGCCAGGCCGGTATAGCGTTCGTATCCAACGCTGAGATTATAGTTTGTAGCGTAAGTTTCATCTTCAAATAATGTACTTTTATAATATGGTCTGTAATCTAACCTCTGCTTGTTAACATAACCGCTTGACAGGACATTACGGTGTGTAACTTTCACACCAAAACCTGTGCCGTATAAGTCAAGGTCTATGGTTTTGAAAAGCCCGCCTTGTTGGCCATAACCATAGGCGCCCTTTGTTACCCACTTACTCATATAAGTTAAATCGAGAGTAACACCCAACTGGCCATCTTCGGCCTGTGCCATACTCGCAACAAGTAAAGATAACACGATAGTTAACAAAACTCTTTTCTTCATTAATATTTCTCCTTATAGAATTATCGAAGTATGATAAACCCATTGAAGTGAAAGCGGGTATTATATGCTAAGGCGGGATATTGTCAAGTGCTGCGGGCGGAAATTAACGAATATGAGAATATATTATTAAAGAATCGGCAGATTTGATTAAAAAAGGGCAAAAACCCCCGCTGCTTTCTTGCCCGCCGCCCCGACTCGCGTCGGCCAGAAGCGGGGGCAGGCGAAAGCAAGAAGGGGGCTCTTTATTAACAGATGAAATTTCCAGGGATTTCCGCGTTTTTTAGACGCGACAATTTAAGGCGTGGTTAAATTGTTCGTCTTAAAATTAAACCTGCATATTCCCGACGGAGCGATACTCTTGGTTACCTTTGTTGTATTGCTTATCAGGAAGAGAAAGAAAGGCTCGCGGCCAAAAAAAGGCATTGAAAAATAGCCCTCAACCCCAATAGTAAATAATCAATCGAAAGGTCCTCTCCTCAATCCCAATAGTAAATAGTAAATATTCAATAGTAAATTGAAATTCTTGCCCCACCATTGTCATTGCGAAGGAGCAAAGCGACTGCGGCAATCTTATTCTTTTTTAAAAAAATTGTCATTGCGAGCACCGCGCGGCAATCTTCATTATCTAATCTCTAATTCTCTAATTTCCCTTCCCTTCGATATTCGACATTCCTTGTTGAATATTCGATATTCCTTTTGCTTTTCTGTCTTTTCTCTGTTATCCTCTACCCCCAAAGGCGTTACGCGGACATCTTGAACAGTGTAGCGAGACAAGAGTCCTGAGTGTAATTTAAGGGTAAGAATTATCATTGGATTCAGACTGCTTATTAATAGAGAAACCAGAAATGATTATCGGCAGGGGATTCATTAAGATTATTAGAGAAGTGATGTGTATTGTAGTTAATTAGCTATGCAAAAAGGATATGAAAAACGGGTTTGTAAAGCTGTAATTTCTATTATTGAAAAGCGAAAGAATATACTTATATATAAGATAGAGTATCCTGACGAAAAGGAACGAAATAAGCAAGCTGTTGATATTTTAATAAAAAGTTCCTCCGTGGAAATGGTGTTGGAACATACTAGAATCGAAAGTTATCCCCAACAAATCGAAGACTGGAATCATATTCGTAAACTCCTTAAGCCGTTGAAAGAGGTGTTTATTGGTAAATTACCAACTCCTGGTCATTATGAACTATCAGTAGATGTTGGGGCAGTAAAGGGAGCTAAGCAGACTCAGATTATTCAACAAGCGTTGATTAAGTGGATAAAGAAGAAAGCACCTTTGCTTAAGCTTGGATCTCCAGATGTAGCACCAAATCATTATAAAAGAGAAAAGCCGGACGGAGTACCGTTTGAAGTAACACTTTATAGATGGCCTGGCAATGATGGAAAATTCTGGATTACCGAGAATGCACCATTAGATTTAGCAGAAAAGAAGAGAGAAAGAATCCGGGAAGCGCTTGAGGAAAAATGTCCAAAGCTATGGAGGGCAAAAGAGAATAAAAGAATTTCTATTTTAGTTTTTGAATTAGATGATATATCATTAGGTAATCACATATGGGTAGGTAAATCTCTCGAACAAGAGCTAGTTCATCGTAACGATGCTCCAGACGAAATTTATTTGATTCGTACCGAACTAACTAAATGGGTCGTGTGGGTTTTGAAAGAAGGAAACACAGTTTTTCGAGAAGTAATAAACCCAGGTCCATATTATATAGATTATGATTTTTGAAAAGTTGAACAATGAACTGGAAAAAGGGAATTGAAAGAATAGTGTTGGCTTTATCTGTTGCGGGATTCTTTTTTCGGACTGGTGTTGGTATTTATTATATTGAAGAAGAGGGGCTCGAAAGTTTGTTTTCTGGTATTAAAAGTTTTATAGGAATTTGGGTAGTCTATTGGATTGTTTATTACGTAGGTCGATACATTGTAAAAGGATTCGCCGATATCGATGCGACTTACGGAAAACCGAACAAAGGTGAAAAAGGCGAAGATGAAACTAACAAGTTATGGGAAAAAGCAGACGGAATAATCGCTGGGGATATTAAGATTGATAAAACCGAACTTTTAGACCTTATTCCCAAGTTGCTTGACAACAAAGTACAAACTGGTACGACGGGAAAAATAGACAGCGAGACATTAGATAAGAATCTTGAACGGATAAGCAAATTGCGTGCTATTTTAAGGAGTCCAGACAACTCGAACTGAGCATAATATAGGGCAGCACATACGCTCAGGCGGCAATCGTTAAAATGGTGCGGAGATAACTTTTGGAAATGTATAAACAACAGGAATCCAAGGTAAGAATTGAAAACACAAATAATTAAAGATTTGCCGAATTTTCCAGATGACGTGGTTGAACAGTTTCTGCTTCCTTTCGCTAAAGATTTAGGTTGGCCTCCAGGGAAATTTGAAAACGACCCTTCCAATCGATGGGAAAAAATTTTACTTTTTAATGATTTGGACTACTGGCGAAAACTCAAGTGGAATAAAAAAACATTAAAATTGACACCTTATAACCTATTACCAAAAGACAAAGAAATTATTGTAAATTTGATGCTAAGTAATGTTTTGGGGCAAATTACTGTCTATAGTATTACAATGTCAGATTCTAAAGAACGATTCGACCGTATTTGCACATATCTAAAGCGTGAGGGAGTATTTCCAAAAACTGTAGCCATTGAGCAAATGGGAGATAAATTTAGAATAATTGACGGCTGCCATCGGTTGGCTTCACATTTTTATCTGGGTGGATGGTTAAATATAAAAGACGACGAATTACCTTGTTTAAGCGTAAAGGAAGAGCAGGAGTATTGAAAATGAAAACTAAAACTAGGGACAGTCACCTATTTCTCTTAAATTACAAATCCAGGATGTACTCGCTCGCTTGCTTAATCTAAAGAATAATTACACTATTGATGTGAAACTTTCAAGGGAAAAAATAAGTGTTTTTAAGCGTTAAAATATACAAAATCGCCCAATTTTCGACAAAAAACGCTAAAAACCAAAGAAAAACCACCAAAAATCAACGATTTCTAACGAAAATAAGGAATTTCGCTAGGTTCAAATATGTTGCATTTTAATACAACCGTGGGCGAAGGCAGACAAGGTGATAAAGCTCGCTTTAAGAGCCTTGCATGTCAAGAACACCAAGCCGGCTAATTCTGTTAAATCCGTAAAATTCCCGCAATACGCATCACGCAATACTCAATACGACCGAAAATTCGAGGAATTTTCGGTCAAAAACGGTACTATGTAGATAGAAAAATAAAAAATTTCAAAATTTTTTATCTCCTTTCTGCACATCGAGCTACAAGAATCCAGCATCGAAAATCGAGACTTTTTTCGACTCAAAAGTGCACATCGGTCT
>JABMRO010000264.1 GCA_013202635.1 Planctomycetota bacterium | reverse complement strand
GTTTTCGACCTCAGCGGAAATAGTTAAGATTCGGACCGTTATCGTGGGGATTTCTAAGTTGTCGGGCAGTTGGATACCGCCTTTGGTTTGAATTTTGTCCTCGTCTTTGCGAATCAAAACACGTTTGCCTATCGGCTCGACTATTTCAAGCGGCTTTGTTTCGATTTGTTTCTTTTTATCCATTTTGCCCGGTTCTCTGTAAAAATCTGTTTTTTTAAATACTATAATAATTATACGTTTTTTAAGTTGTTTTGCAACTCTTTATGTTATAATTATTCAAGGTCAACTCATCGGTGAAGTAGATACGAATTTAAACAGAGTGCAGGTTTGAAAAAACCTTATTTGAATGAGAAGGAGGATCTTTATGCGTAAACGGAACGCCTTTATCCCGTTAGAAATTGGAATTCACAATCGGGAAAGGGGAAGGTTTCTCCGAAAGGAGTCCTTAGGACTAACGGGCTTTACGTTAATAGAGCTTTTGGTCGTGATTGCCATTATCGCATTATTGATGGCGATATTGATGCCCTCGCTGCAGCGGGTCAGGAAACAGGCACAGGCGGTTGCCTGCATGTCCAACATCAAACAATGGTCCTACTGCTGGCATATGTATCTCGAGGACTCCGATGGAAAGTTTCCGACTGGTGCCGATGCCTCCGGAGATTGGCCCGATAAAATGCGACCATATTACAAGGAGCGGGGGGCATTGACCTTGTGCCCGTCGGCAACAAAACCTTATACGGATGGAGGAAGGGTCCCCTTCGGAGCCTGGCGATGGACACATGAAGGAGGAGGCTGGACGGACTTTGAGAGCAAGCCGGGTGAAGATTACGGCAGCTATGGCATTGATGAATGGCTCGGTGATCGACCTGAGGACAACTTTTGGAGAACTCGAGAGCAAAAAAAGGCGAGCAACATACCGTTGTTTTTTGATTGTGTAGTCTGGGATACCTATCCTAATCATACTGAAGGCCCGCCTGATGTTGATGGCATTGTTACAAACGAAATGCACTTAGTATGCATCAACAGGCACAATGGCTATATAAATACCGTCTTCCTGGACCTTAATGTGAGGAAGGTCGGTCTAAAGGAGCTATGGACACTTAATTGGCACCGCAACTTCGATACTCAGGGACTCTGGACCACAGCCGACGGAACCACTGCCTCGGACTGGCCGGTATGGATGAGAAACTTTAAAGAATACTAAAAATAATCGGTAACGAAAGGAGACATTATGCACAAACGAAAAGGTTTTACATTAATAGAGCTTCTGGTGGTGATTGCCATTATCGCATTGTTGATGGCGATACTGATGCCGGCGCTGCAGCGTGCGAAAAAACAGGTATGGGGAATTCTATGCAGGTCCAATCTGAAACAGTATACCCTGAGTTCGAGAATGTACCTGGACGATTATGATGGTGCTTTTCCTTATTCATTCAGTTGGCTCTACGAAGATCAAGCCGGAGGGTGCCGATGGCACGATAAAAGCATGAATCTTGACGAAAATCCGGACCTTGCCGGTGAACTTTGGCCCTATCTGAAGAGTAAAGATATTCACCTGTGTCCGGAATTCGACGTTGTAGCCAGAATGATGGGTTGCAATAATTGTGATGGTGTTACAACTCCCATCGAACCTCAATACAGTTACTGTATGAATTCCTACCTCAACGGTGACGCATGGGGGGCTGTGCCGCAACAATATCGTACCAACATAGATAAAGTTCGGAATGAATCCCAGGTGAAGAATCCGGCAGGTGTATTTTTCTTCTCCGAGGAGAATTCGTGGTCTATTCCGGGCCTTAGCGGCGCTTCAATCAATGATAACAATTTACGTTCCACGCCTCCCTGTAATACTGATTGTTTCGCTACCTTCCATCGCGCTCCGGGCGGGGACCTGAATACGGGTTATGCCAATGCGTCGTTTGTGGACGGGCATGTCGAGCAGGTCTCGGCATATCCGGCTGGCAATACTTTTGTATTAAGCTGGCCGAGCGGTGCGCCAATACCTGACTGGTAAGATTTAGCGCCATGTGCAAACGAAATGGCTTTATCCCGTTAGAAATTGGAATTCCCAATCGGGAAAGGAGAAGATTTCTCCGAAAGGAGTCCTTAGGACTAACGGGATTTACGTTAATAGAGCTTTTGATGGTGATTGCCATCGTTGCATTATTGACGGCGGTATTGATGCCTGCACTACAGCGCGTCAGAAAGCAGGCGGGGGCTGTTGGCTGTCAATCGAACCTGAACCAGTGGGGTTTTATCTTTAATACGCGTCTTCAGGATGAGGGAGGCCGTTTCGCCCTGCGGGATGAGCAGCAATGGGAGTGTCCTGCTGACCCGGTATTATACTATGGTGGCGATTTTGCTGAATATTTCCTTTGCCCTATGGCTCGAAAATTTGGCGTTGGTCGGCAGGTACATACGTTTGAAGCCTGGATTTGCCCCAATCACAAACGTCCTTCGGGCAGCTATGGCTTAAACGCATGGTGTTCTTCCTGGTCTTTCCGTCATCTCGAGGATTCGGAACTCTGGCATCACGTAAATCACCGAGGCGCAAATAACATTCCTGTATTGTTGGATAGCCGCCGGCCAAGCGCCTGGCCGAGCGCCTCTTGCCGGCCGCCACGTTATGAGGATGCGCCGAAGTTAAGTATCTGGCCGAGTCAGAGCATGGATCCTTTCTGCATCAACCGGCATGATGGGTTTGTAAACAGTCTTTTTATGGATTGGTCCGTCAGAAAGACAGGCCTTAAGGAGTTATGGACGTTGAAGTGGCATAAAAACTTTGACGTAACAGGGGCCTGGACAAAAGCCGGTGGTGTCCGGCAGTCTGACTGGCCTGAATGGATGAGGAAATTTAAGGACTACTGAAAAAAAGATATTTAACGGAACTTCAATTTGCTATTCTTCTGATATCCTTCTTAGACAGCAGCTACTCAACTTTTTCGAAAAAGTGATTTTGTAAATTCCTGATTTTGCTGAACCACGACAGAGTCAAGCCGTAAAGATTGCCGGATGGTATGGAAAGGGTGCTTTGGCACGAATCTATTTTGGAGATTTCTCCGGTATGCGATACTCCAGTATTTGGCTTAGCTCTGCGGAACTATATGCCCTGTTTATTTTTTTTCGTATTAACCCGACTTTATTACCATCAATAAGAGCATCGTCCTCAAGACCTAAAATCCGGGAGGTGTACCAATAGTGTCGGACCGATTTATTGACCAGGCTTGAACCGGTAGCATAACCTCCATCTACCTCGTGACTAACCTTCACTATCGGGATATCGAAGGCCAAACAATCCCAGGTCAATAAATGTCCAACATCAAACGGCCATTTACCGGCAAAATTTATCTCAAATTTCGAACCTATGCGTTTTTGGTCGATGACCATGCAACATGGATGTATAGCGTATCCTTTTGTCGAAGGATTGCTCCCGGGAAAGGTTTGAGGGCCTATCAAACCGGCATTTTCATGATTCAGCCGTTCAATGAATTCGGTAAGCCAACCTTTTTTAAGCACAATAGCATCACTATCCAGAGTAGTTATGTATCTGAACGTTCTGGCCCCGGCCAATGATTTTTGGAGCCCATCAGCGTGAGAAGTACAACCACTGTCAAACCACTCGTCAATTAAACCTTTTCGGAGCATAGAGCTTTTATAGTCTTGCATGTCAATCGTTGAATTATTAACTGCTATGAGACGATAAGGGAAATCTGTAAACTTTCTAACTGCCTTGAAGCATAGTTCTGTAAAGCGGGTTTCGTTATAAACCGAAACCAGGATGGCGGCGGATTGCTGCCGGTTTGTCGGAGTATGACGGACCAAATCAGGGCTGTCGTTCAGGTGTGGAACACTTAGAAAAATGCCGACGAACCACGGGACCTCCGTTAGTTGTCCTAAAGTAACGGAGCGATAAAAATCATTACATTGGGTGACGTTGTTAAATTCAAGGCCAGAATCCAGATATCCTTTAACGGACTTGAGGAAAAGAAGTTTGTAAACGTTACAATCGTCTGTTATTGTAAAGTCTATATGTTTTATTTCATCTTCGAATAATTGTCTGTTCTTATTCACAATGAAAAAAACGTCCTCTATATAAGTGACCGAACCGGCAACCAGATGTATCAGTTGATTTATTCGCTGGCGGTCATTTTGTTTACGCTGTTCTTGCGACAGTCTGAGAAAGTCCGGATTTTGTGTGAAGGCAGCTTTTTTTACAATGATATACTTTTTTCCCTTCGGGGCGTCAATATGCATACCGCTGATTTCAAGCTGCCGCATCGCCTCAACAACCTGCTCGTAACTGATTGGACTATTGACAAAAAGTATATACTCGCCGGATGCCTGTCTTGCTGCTCCTATACATAACTGCTTGAATCCTAAACCGCCCTCAGGCTCTACAAACTTGATGGGCGCCTTTGTTGACGATGAATATGCAGAATCAATTTGAGATTGGTGGGCGATAACGAAAAGTAATTCATACTCAACTGATAATCGCTTGGCTGGTAAACCGCGAAGGCAGGAATGCACCTGTGAAGAGCTGCCGGCACCAATGAAAACTATCGAGCATTTTTTGCCAGAACCATCCATCTCCGGCTTTCTCCATCTGCATCCTTGAGAGTTACTGCTAAACGTTCTTCGGAGCGTTATTTCTTGATTTTTACTCGCTCTCTGGCTTTTTTTCTTCCGAGGATTTCGTCGGCTTCTTCCCACGTTTCAGGCGGCCATTGCCCGGCGGCCTGCAATTCTTTTAGATGGTCCAGCTCCTTAATGCTGATTATGGTTCTGCATTTCGGGAATTTGCCGCAGCCCATGAAAGGTCCTTTTTTGCTTTGCCTGATTACCAGCTCGCCGTTTTTGCATTTGTAGCACTTTATTCCGGTGGGTTCCGGCGGCGGTTTTGGCGGCAGGACATTGCCTTCCTTGTCTACTTTGAGAGTTGTTTTGCAATCCGGATAGCCGCTGCATCCGAGAAATGGGCCGAATCGGCCGTTTTTGTGCATCATCGGCTTACCGCATTCGTGGCATTTGTGCTCGCTTACCTTTTCTTCGAGCATAGTACCTTCTTTGTCGCAGGGACAGGCAAATTTGCATTCCGGATACGTCGAACAACTGAGAAACCTGCCATTTTTACCGAATCTGTAGGAGAGTTGCTGACCGCACTTCGGGCATTTATATTCGCTGGGGGTCATTTCGGCTTTGGCATGTTTCATTTCTGTTTGTGCCGTCTCAAGACTTTTCTTGAACGGACTATAGAAGTCTTTCAGCACACCAATCCAGTCCAGATGCTGCTCTTCAATCTTATCGAGCTGGCCTTCCATATAGCGTGTAAAAGCAAGGTCCATTATGTTCGGAAAGTATTCGTTCAATTTGTCCGTAACTACTTCGCCGAGGTCGGTGGCAAAGAACTTTTTGTCCTGTTTCTCGACGTAACGTCGGTCCTGTATTGTGGATATTATTGTGGCGTATGTACTTGGTCTGCCGACACCTTCTTTTTCGAGGGCTTTTACTATAGATGCTTCGGTATATCGTGCCGGTGGTTTTGTGAAATGCTGCTCGGCCTTGATATCAATCGGCTGTAATTTTTGGCCAACCTCTGTTGTGGGTAACTGCTGTTCGCTTGACGTAGTCGTCCATATTTTCGTATAGCCGTCGAATACGAGCACTCGCCCGGCACTTTTATAGCAGCATTCGCCCACCGATGTTTGGGCCGTGATAATCAGATTTGTAACGTTCCATTTGGCCGGCTCCATCTGGCTGGCTACGAAGCGGCGCCACACCAAATCGTAGAGCTTGAACTGCTGGTCGGGAAGAAACGGCTTTATATCGTCAGGGGTAAGGTCAACGTCGGTCGGGCGGATGGCTTCATGAGCCTGCTGGGCGGATTTTTTGGAAGCGTAAACTTTTGGTTTGGCAGGAAGGTAGTCCTGGCCGAGATGCATACTGATGTAATTTCGCACCTCTTTGATAGCTTCATCCGACAGGTGCGTGCTGTCGGTTCTCATATACGTAATAAGGCCCAAGGAACCCATCGAGCCTAAATCAATGCCTTCGTATAACTGCTGGGCCATTGCCATCGTCTTTTTGGCGGTGAAGCCTAACCGGTTTGCAGCGGCCTGCTGTAAAGTCGAAGTTATAAAAGGAGCCGAAGGGCGCGAAACAGATTCCTTCTTTTCTATATCCGCAATCTTAAACTCCGCATCCTTCAGGCCTTCGAATATCCGCCCGGCCTGCTCCTGATCAGAGGCCTCGAACTTCTGGCCATTAACCTTGTACATCTCGGCCTTCAGGGCATTGTGTTTTGTAAGCCATTCATTCTGTTTGGCAATTGTGGGTGGATTGTCGTCTTCAGTTTTTGGCGTAATAAAATCGAGCCATTCCTTGGTATAGTTGCTTTGCAGGTCGGTTGTAAAGACGGCCGGAATAAACCAGTATTCGACGGGCTTGAACTGCTGAATTTCTCTTTCTTTCTCGACGACTATTTTAACGGCCACGGACTGGACACGACCGGCGGACAAACCGCGCGTAACTTTTTTCCACAGCAGCGGGCTTATCTGATAGCCGACAATTCTGTCGAGGATTCGTCTGGCCTGTTGAGCCATAACCTTGTCCATATTAAGTTTGCCCGGGTCGGCAAAGGCACGCTTTATAGTCGTTTTGGTTATGGCATTGAATATCACGCGGTAGGTTTTTTTCTCGGGTACACCGAGAATTTGTGCAAGGTGCCAGGCGATCGCTTCGCCTTCACGGTCAAGGTCGGTGGCCAGAAACAGTTTATCGCATTTTTTCGCCGCCGCTTTTAATAATATTACCGTGCGTTTCTTGCCCGGCAAAATATCATAAGTCGGCTCGAAATCATTTTCTATATCGACATTGAGACCCTTTGAAGGCAAGTCCCGCACGTGTCCCATCGAGGCTTTTACCTCAAATTCCGGGCCGAGATACCTGTTTATTGTTTTTGCCTTGGCGGGCGATTCGACAATTACCAGAGATTTTTTGGATACACTTGATTTTGCCATAACAAAACTTAGTCGATTGCTGCTAATAGTTACGATTCACTCAATATGAATCAGTTATCGGTGATTTCCACAACAATATTTAAAAAAGGACAAATATAGATGAACTGCGGAAATGTCAAGAGAAAACGAATCAGGTCACTGAAAACACAGGCCGGAACGTTAAATATAGCTATTCTCTTCGGGATTTATCTAATTTTTTCATCCGGTAGTTCTGTTTTTATCCCTAAATATAGCGGCATTTTATCCGGCAATGCTCCTGTCTGGGCCATTAGTCGGTGAAGTTCTGCTTTGAGTTCCCTGACTTTATCGGCATATTTTGGTTCGTCTATCAGATTCCTGGTTTCGAGCGGGTCGTTCTTCAGATTGTACAGCTCTGCTTTGTACAGATCCGGTTTGCTGTCACCGTTCGGATAATGAACATATTTCCACTCATCCGTTCTGACCCCGCGAACGTTGGGTGTGTATGGAAATTGTTTTTCATAATTATACGAATAATACAAAGACTTGCGCCAGCCGCTTGTTTGGCCGGCAAGAAGCTTCTTCCACGATTTTCCGTGGATATTTTTAAGTGGTTTGGCTCGGCAGATATCGAGAATGCTCGGTGCAAAGTCAACGTTCATCACCATCTTACTGATGATTGTGCCCGGCCGTATAAGACGGGGGTATCGGACTAACAGCGGTACTCGTATGCTTGGTTCGTGCATTGTTCGCTTATCGGTCATTCCATGTTCGCCCAAAAAGAAACCGTTGTCACTGGTGAATACGAACAGGGTGTTATCCAACTGGCCAAGCTCTTTAAGTGTCGTGTAAACCCTGCCGACGCTGTCAACTACCGACTTGATCGTAGCTGTATAGGCCCGGACAAACTCGGCGAATTTCAGCACACTTTCAGGCCTTGTATCAGGGAAGTCTTTACGAAATCCGAATATCGGGCCGTATATGCCGTGCCAGGTGTTCAGCCGCTCTTTGACCCAGCGGGGTTTGCTTTCAAGGTTAAACGCCGTCCGGGGATAGCGAATTTTCACATCATCGTAGATGTTTTCGTATTTCTTTTCCGGCGTAAACGGCGTGTGTGGTGCTTTATGGCCTATTATCAGCAGGTATGGTTCGTTGTGTTCCTGCTTGAGCCAGTCTATTGCCATATCGGTTACCCGGTGAGTATAGTAACCTTTTTTGACCGTCCGTTTGCCGTTAACGTTAAAAATTGTGTCGTAGTATTTGCCCTGCCCTTTGTGAGTAATCCAGTAGTCGAAGCCCGGGCGGCGTTCGTCGCTTTGTTCGCCCATGTGCCATTTGCCTATGTAAGCTGTCTGGTAACCGCTTTGTTGCAGGTGGAGAGGATAGCTCGGCAGGTCGGCGGGATAGTCGGTGAAGTTGTTTGTTACTTTGTGGGTATGAGCGTAAAGCCCCGAAAGAAACGATGCACGGCTTGGTGAGCAAAGCGATGTGGTAACGAACATATTGGCAAAACGTGCGCCTTCTTCGGCGATGCGGTCCATGTTCGGCGTTTTCAAAAACGGATGCCCTTCACAGCTCATACAGTCCCATCGCTGGTCATCTGTCATTATGACCACCACGTTGGGTCGGTTGGTATTACCCGTCATACGATTATTTGCCCGGCTGGCCTGACTGCATTCCCGGCCCAAAGCCAGTGAAGTAGCCGCCACAACAGAATTCTTCAGGAAACTTCTGCGATTTATACTGCTCATAATTTATCCTTAATTTATTGAAATTACCGCCTCATTTTTACCGGCAGCGGCACTTTATTCCGTAAGTCCCATAATACCCGCAACCAGTTGCTTGTTTCAAGCTACTTTCAGAAAGTTTTGATATTTAGCTGTTTTTCAGGAGTTTTTCAAGCATGGGTTTTAATTTTCTGATTGCATTGCCGCGGTGCGAGATTGCGTTTTTCTCTTCGGAGGTTAACTGAGCGACGGTTTTGTTCAGGTGCGGCACGAAAAAAATCGGGTCGTAACCAAAACCATTTTTTCCGATTTCTTTATTGGCTATAAGACCTTCCAGTGTTCCCTCGGTTTCTATTAGGATTGTTTCCGGGCTTGCCAGACACAGAGAGCAAAAAAATCTCGCCGTTCTTTTCTCTTGCGGGACGCCTTCGAGAAGTTCCAGGACCTTTGCAATGTTTCGATGGTCAATTAGAGTACCGTCATCGTTTATTGTTTTATCGCCGGAGTAACGTGCGGATTTCACGCCCGGCTCACCGCCGAGTGCGTCAACTTCCAGTCCTGAGTCGTCGGCGATTATCCACAGGCCGGTGGCTTGAGCATAACCGATTGCTTTTTTACAGGCATTTTCAGCAAAAGTCTGGCCGTCCTCTTCTATTTCTTCGATTTCAGGGTAATACGAGAGGTCAAGCCACTGAGCATCTAAATCGAGCATAGCTTTCAATTCGGCGATTTTGCCGATGTTAGTAGTGGCAACAAGAATTTTTTTGTTTTCGCCCGACATAACTCCCACACAGAAATCATTCCAAAAATGTCATTCCTGCGCAAGCAGGAATCCAGATGTATTGATAATTTGAATTCCGCATTAAGTGCGGAATGACAATTCCTCAAATCATATGTTGCAAACCACTAATTTTTGTTAAACACGGCTTTATTAAATTCTTCCCTGTATATATCCAGAAGATCAGGGGCGATCACATCGTTTACGAATATTTCCAAATAATACTCATTGTCTATTCTCTCTTGCGTTACTAACGTGCTCAGAGCGCAGTTATACAGTATTATGTCTTTTGCCTCTTCGTTGTCGTATCCATCAGCCAAGAGTCTTTTGAAAAGATAATCAAATGTGAATCTGTCGAATACATCAGGATATTCTTTGATATAAACTGGAGGATATTCGTCATCCATTATTCGATTAGCTCAGGAGTTTTTTCAGCAGGGCCCGCTGGAAGTGCAGGCGGTTCTCGGCCTGGTCGAACATAATCGAATTGGGCGATTCGACGACTTCATCAGTTATTTCAAGGCCGCGATAAGCCGGCAGACAGTGCATAATCTTGACGTTTGCCGGTGCGGACTTGACTAATTCGGCGTTGACCTGAAAAGCTGCAAAATCGGCCTGGCGTTTTTGCTTTTCCTCCTCCTGACCCATACTGACCCATGTATCTGTGTAGATAATGTCGGCATCGAGAACAGCGGTGCCCGAGTCATTTGTTTGACGGACACTGTCGGCTGAAAGCTGGTTTGCTTTTTCTATTGTCTCGGCATCGAGTTCGTAACCAGCCGGTGAGGCAACGACCATTTTCATACCCAGCTTTGCACAGGCAAAGGCCAGCGACCGGGCAACGTTGTTGCCGTCACCGATAAATGCAATTTTTTTGTCTTCTATGTCTTCGTAATGTTCTCTGATAGTCAGTACGTCAGCCATCGCCTGGCAGGGATGCGACCAGTCCGTCAGGGCGTTTATTACCGGGACCGTTGCATATTTGGCCAACTCCGTAACAGTGCTGTGCTCGAAGGTTCGTGCCATTATGCCGGTAACATATCGACTAAGAACCCTTGCCATATCTTTGATTGGCTCGCGCTTGCCGATGCCGCCGATGTCTTCGGGCTTGACATAGATTGCGGTACCGCCAAGGTCTGACATAGCTACCTGGAAGCTGATTCTGGTTCGCAGGCTCGGCTTCTCGAAAAGCATCGCTAAAGTTTTTCCCTTAAGGCATAAATCCTCGCTGCCTACGCTGTATAAACTTTTTAGCCGGGTGCTTATCCGCAGCAGTTCTTTTAGCAGGTCGTTCGGACAATCGATTATGGAAAGAAAATGTCTCATTATTCACCCTCTTTCAAAACAGTATCAAGAATCTCAATCGCCTGGTCGATTTGTTCTTTAGTGGCAATCATCGGGGGCATAAACCGCAGAACAGTGCCCTGTGTGCAGTTTATACGCAGGCCCTTCTCCAGGCATTTATCGACTATTTCTTTGCCCGGGCCGGTCAATTGAACACCAATCATCAGGCCGATGCCCCGAACACTGTCTATAATAGAATGTTTTTGCTTCAACTGTTCGAGCTTATCTTTAATATATTGTCCCAGTTCAGCGGCGTTTTCCAGAAGGTTTTCTTCTTCTATTGCCTCTATAACCGCCACGGCTGCTGCGCAGACCAGCGCATTGCCGCCGAACGTCGTAGCGTGTTTGCCCGGAACCAATGAAGCAGCAACTTCTTCTTTGGCCATCATAGCTCCTATAGCAACGCCTCCGCCAAGGGCCTTTGCCATTGTCATAATGTCCGGCTCGACATCGAAATGCTGATATGCAAACCACTTGCCGGTCCTTCCTATCCCGGTGGTGACTTCATCAAAGATAAGCAGTGCTGCATTTTCGTCACAGAGCCGACGGATTGTTTGCAGATACTCTTTCGAAGCAAGATTAATTCCACCTTCGCCCTGAATTGGTTCGACCATGACGGCCGCAACTTCATTACTGAACGCCGACTCGAGCGCGGTAATATCGTTGAACGGGACATAAGTGAAGCCCGGCAGCAGCGGCAGCAAACCTTCGTGGTGTTTCGGCTGAGCAGTTGCCGTCAGGGTTGCAAGAGTTCGTCCGTGGAAGCTGCCCTCGGCGGTGATGAATTTATATTTTTCCTGCGAGGTGTGCAGACGCGCCAGTTTCAATGCGGCCTCGTTGGCCTCGGCACCGCTGTTGCAAAAGAAACACTTGCCGCCAAAGGCCCGTTCGCTTAACAGTTTGGCTAATTCACCCTGCGGCTCGGAGTAGAAAGTATTATCAATGTGCAGAAGCTCGCCGGCCTGCTTGCGTAACGCATCAACGACCCTGGGATGACAGTGCCCTATCGCACTGACGGCCCAGCCGGGGAACATATCCAGCATCTTATTGCCATCGGTGTCATACATGTAACAGCCTTCGCCCTTGACGATAACGCGAGGCAACCGACCGTAATTAGCGATGACGTATTTATTAAACAACTCAATAGTCTCCTGTGTAGTCATATTTCCTTCCCTTCGAAGTGCCTAAAGTGCCTAAAATTCAGTAAACTCTATTCTTACAACTTTAGCTCACTTCAGGCACTTTTATTTTCTAACTATCTGGGTTCCGATTCCCTTGTCGGTGTAGATTTCGAGCAATAGTGAATGGGCGATTCGCCCATCAATAATATGTGCTTTTTTCACACCTGCGTCCAGTGCCGTCAGGCAGGCCTCGACCTTCGGGAACATTGCGTCTGTGATAATACCTGCATCAATCATTTCCTTAATCTGTGTTTCATTCAAGCTCGAAACCCAACTGTCCGGGTCATCGATATTGGTTCGTATCCCGTGCGTGTCGCTTACGACGACAAGCTTTTCGGCACGGACCTCGGCAGCGACTTTGCCGGCGGCGCTGTCGGCGTTTACATTCAGCTTTCCACCGGCCTTATCTTTGGCTACCGAGGCGATGACCGGTATGGTCCCGTCATAGCAAAGTTTTTTTAACAATCGTCCGTTTACATTCGCAACTTGCCCGACCAGTCCGAGGTCAAGTTTTCGGCCATCTTCGCCGGTTAATCTCAACAACTCGGCAAACAATACACAACTACTCAGTGAATGCAGTCCCATCGGATCGCATCCTGACTCGGTGAGCATCTCACAGATAGGAGTATTGATATCATGGACAAGCGTATGCTCTGCTATTGTCAGGGTCCGCTCATCCGTATATCGCCGGCCCTGCACCCATACGGCCTCGAGGCCCGCTTTGTTCATCGCTCTTGTAATGGCCTTCCCGCCCCCGTGAACGATGATTGGGCGAATCCCGACCGTTGCCATAAAGGCGATGTCGGTCAACAGCTTTTTCTGCAGGGCGATATCGTCGAGGACACTTCCGCCGAGCTTGACGACCACAATTCGCCCGCGGAACTGACGGATATACTCCATCGCCTCAATCAACGCACCAGCTTTTGCAATAGCTTCTTCCACCTGCTGCGATTCCTTAAAAACAATACTTTAACAAAAGGGGAAGTTTATGAATGTAGGGCCGATTCGTCAAGCGATATTTGTATGTTATTGCCGTACAGACAGAGAAGTTTTGGCTAAAACAGCCTGCTGCTGTCAAGCAGGAAGGTTACAGGGCCGTCGTTGATGCTGCTGACTTGCATGTACTCACCAAATGTGCCTTTTTCGACGGCTGTGCCCTGTTCGGTAATCAGCTCAATCACTTTTTCGTAAAGCTGCTGAGCTGCTTCCGGCTCGGCTGCGGCGTCAAAGCCGGGACGACGACCCTTTCGGCAGTCGCCGTGAAGAGTAAAATTGCTGACTAACAAAATCGCCCCGCCAACGTCCTGCACGCTTCGATTCATTTTGCCGGCTTCATCCGCAAAGATACGCAGATTCACCAGCTTGTCGGCCATAAACTGGGCGTCCTTTATTGTGTCTTCTTTGCCGACGCCGAGATAAACCAACAGTCCCTTGTCTATTTTGCCGACTTGTCGGCCTTCTACCGTAACCCCGGCCTGCAAAACTCGTTGTATAACAGCTCTCATAGTAATTTCCAGCTCAAAACCACGGCGTTGAGGTTGCTCTTCGAATGTGCAGCTCATCTATGACGGCATTGCCTTTGTGTGTAACAAGGTAGAGGGCCAGCTCTGCAATTTCTTCGGGTTTTATCAGGTCCTTTTTAGGTATATCCGGTCGAACCGACCCTACCATATCGGTATCCACACCGCCGGGACATAGCAAATGAACACGGATATTCGAGCCTTTAAGCTCCTCAGCTAATGATATTGTCATCCCGCGGAGGGCATGCTTGGAGGAGGTATAGGCGCTTTGAAGCGGATAACCTTTGACCCCTACGACTGACGCGATGTTGACGATGTATCCCGCTTGTGATTTTTTTAACAACGGTAAAGCTTCTCTGCAAAGGATAAACGGTGCACGTGCGTTTATGCTGATACAGCGCTGCCAGTCTTCGGTTGAGGTCTGTTCTAATTTAGCTGAGTGAGTAACGCCTGCGTTGTTGATGAGAATATCGAGCCGGCTGAACTTTTCATTCGTTGTTTTAACGAGGTTCTTGATGGATTCTTCTTCGGTCAGCTCAGTAACGACAATCTCCGGCTTTCCGCCTGCTTTGGTTACCTTCCCAGCGACCTCCTGCAGTTTTTCGGTTGAGCGTGCAGCTAAGACGACCGTCGCGGACTCTTGTGCCAATGCAATACTGATAGCTCTGCCAATCCCCCTGCTGGCTCCTGTTACTATTGCGACTTTTGAAGCTAATTGCTATGACATCCTTGTCAGCGCCGCCGGCGGGTCCTGGATTGACTGTCCTGTTGATACCCGCCTGTTGTACCTCCTCTTGTTGTTTGTCCTCTGGAGGGACCGGTCTGCATATATCTTCCCCCCATGCGGGGGTCCTGGGTCTGCTGTCGAAGTGCTTGCTGTTGCTCTTCCATTTTTATGATAAAGGCATCGAGCCGCATTTTTCGGGCCAGCAACAGGCCGTCAATTGTCGCCGTGGTCTTTTTAGCTGCTTCTTCAACAGCAAGATCTCTTATGGAAGTAACCTCTAACCGGATTTGCTCGTGCACCGCACTGGCAAGGTCTGATTTGTTATCAAAGCTTGCCTGCAGCCACTGACGCGTCTCGTTTTCGGCTTCTCTGTCTATCGGCTGAGTTGTCTGCTGAGATGGCCCCCTTGTCGTGCCCGGGTACCTGTTCGTTCTGGGCATAACGTTGCCGCGACCATATGCCTGCTCTGTCGCGTTTCCTCCGTATTGTTCATATTGTTGTCCGCCCTGTGAAGTCTGCCCTCTCATGCTTCTGCTGGAGGTTCTACCCCGGCCGCGGGTGCGGGTGGTCTGCTGCTGTGTTTGTCTTAGCTGTCTTTTCTGAGCCATAAGCTCTCTGCTGATGTTTTTAATTCGCTCCTGTCTTGTGGTCAATACACTATCGATCGCCTCGGTTGTCTTCTTGGCTTTTTCACTAACAGAGACTGTTCGTATTAAATTAATCTCATCTTCGAATTGCTTTTGTACAGCTCTTACCAGCATAGTTCTATTATCATATCTTCTTTGTGGCCACTGACGCATCTCATTTTGGCTTTTGTTCGCAACTTCCTCCAATACCTTTTCCAGTCCAGCAAATGTCTTGACTCTGGCTTTAATCTCATTCGGGTCGGCAAGGATATCTACCGCAGCAGGCGCTTGATTAATTGTTCTGCCGGTTCGGCCTCCGCGCCGGATTGTTCCGGGCTGAGTTGTTGATTGCTCTTGATAAGACGAATATGGATTTGCCCCTCCCCCATAATATCTGTCTCCCATCAAGTCCTGAGGGCTCGGCTCTTTTGCCCCGTTTTTAACCAGAATATCAACGATTTCAGTATTATTTCTCCTTTTCGCTAATGTCAGGGCGTTATTGCTGCCGGCCATGATATTGACATCGGCCCCCTTTGCAATCAGCAGCTCCACTACCTCTTTTTGGTATGTATTTACTGCGACGTGCAGGGGCGTTTGCCCGCGATTGTCCTTTGCATTTAAATCAGCGCCTTTGGAAATAAGCAGCTCTACGAATGCCTGCTTGCGGTTTGTTACTGCGGTGTGCAGCGGTGTCCAGTTCATTCTGTTCCTCGTATTCACATCAGCGCCTTTTGAAATGAGTTGCTGGGCATGGTTGACATCTCCGTTGCGCGCGGCATCGTGAATTGATGTTGATTTCTGCCGTTCCGACCTTGGTCGAGCCGCCGGCATCATCCTATCTTCGCCGTCGATTAGATATGGACTGGTTGCTGCTCCTGCACTAATATTAGCTCTGCGTTGAATGCTGTCCGGGCGAGTGGATGGGGCTTCTCTTCGGGGCTGCTCTTGTGCAACTACATTAGTACCAATATTTGATCTGGCCTTCTCCCAATCAGAAGTCTCCATACTAATGACACCTGTAATCTCCATAGGAGTGACGTTGTCTGGCACACCCGGACGAGTTATTGTATTCTGTCCCGACATTTGTTGATTTATCTTGCTTCTTATGATCAGCCCTGTTGATTCCTGCATTTCTATGAGCCCCTGCTGATTTCCAGTAAATTCGGAGCTGCTTGTTATCCCTGGAGAGCCCATTTCTACCGGCTTTGCTTCGGAGTTTGGCTTGATTGTAGAGGCAACTTCGATGACTGCCACACCATTTTTCCGCTCTTTCAATGTCCATTTGCTCTCAAGAATCATCGCGGAACCGCTTGAGTAAGTAACATTTCTACTCCAGGAATCACCTACACCAACCGGCCTGTCGGGATATATCGCAAATGAATTTTCGATACTTTCTCTAATGGTTTGTTCATCAAGCCATTGGTTCAGACTGTTCATCGCAAGTTCCTGCATTGGTCCCTGAGGCAGCTTCTGCCGCACATTGCTGCGTACCTTATCCAAATCCTTTATCTCTGAAATTCGACCCTCAGGCGTTATTGTTAACAAGAAACTCTCCTCCAGGAGTGGGGCAAACCATTGCAATTCCTTAGGAACAGTCGAATCCTTTTTCGATGAATCATATATATTTTCCACCGTTGCCCCTTTGATTCCAATTTTTATCCACTTGTATGTATATGTTACCTGCGCATTTCCATTGGCATCTATATCACTGACCTCAAGTTGGGCACCAGTCCCGACAGTCATCACCGTAGTCCCTTCATTAGCAGGTGTAGGATCAGAAATCTGCTGCTCGGTAATCGTCTGCATGTAATACTCTTTGCCCGCTTCAAGTTTCAATCTGTATTGAGTTTTCTCCGCGGCATGATAAAGTGATAAATTCGGTAGCTGAGCATAAGCTGGCACAATGCAGAAAGATGTGAATAAAAGTACAAACAACATTGAAATAATAAGACGCTTCATAATATATCCTCCGAAACAGGATGATCGCTAATCAAAAAAAATTAACGGTTTTAACTAACAGTTTTATTAACACAGATACACAACTATACTCTTATTTACTCTTAACTAATTATACAACAAAATAACCGATTTCTAATATTAAAATTGTGGAAAATAAGCTTTTTTCGTGTTTGTTTTTCAGACCTCTTCCCCACAGGCCAGACCGATTCTTTCTGTAATGCTGTCGAATTCGTCGAGAGAGTAAAACTCGATAATTATCCTTCCTCTTTGTCCATTTTTCCGGGCATCAATATTCACTTTTGTTGCAAGCTGACTGCTGAGTTTACGTTCAAGGTCCAGGATGTGCGGAGGCTTTGAGCGAACAGTTGTCTTGGCCTGGCTTGTACCTGTAAGATGCTTTCGAACCAGTCTTTCAACTTCACGCACACTCAGCCGGCCGATCAATGCTCGATTGGCTAACTTGCGGCGAAGCTCGTCTGTAGGCAATGCAAGTATTGCGCGGGCGTGGCCCATAGTTAGCTGGCCTTCAGATAACATCTGCTTGAGCTCATGCGGTAAGTCCAGTAGTCGCAAGTAGTTAGCTACGGCCGAACGGTCCTCGCCAAGTCGCTCTGCGGCCTGTGCCTGAGTTAAGGAGAAGGTGCTCAGGTAATCCTGATAGGCTTTTGCTCGCTCTAAAGGGTTGAGACCTACTCTGTGTATGTTCTCGACCAATGACCATTCGAGTAATTGTTTATCGCTTGCGGGGCGAACCAGGGCGGGTATTGTTGTAAGTGAAGCTAATTGAGCGGCTCGAAATCGGCGTTCTCCGGCAATTAGCTGATATTTTGTGCCGGAAGGGCGGACAATTATCGGTTGGATAATGCCGTTGGCCCTGATGGACTCTGCTAAATCTGATAAATCCTGTTCATTCCATACTGTTCGCGGTTGATAAGGATTTGGAGATATAACATCAATGTTGAGCTCCTGCAGGGAATCGTGTAACTCCTTATCTGGCGGGATGTTAGGATCGGGTGTGGCAGAAGATAATAGTTCTTTTGGTTCTTTAGGCGAGGCAGTTATCGGACTAAGCAGCGATTGAAGCCCCCTGCCGAGATGTCTTGCTTTTTCTTTTTTGGCCATATAAATGCTCCTTCATAAAACATGTTTAGGAATCCTTTTTGATTTATCGCTCTAACTCAGCTAACGTTTACAAATAGATACAAATAATATTTCGGAATTTTTAACGGAAAATCTATAGCTTTGCCAGACAAAAAAATAGTATTTAATAAAAAAAAGTTTCACGTGAAACAATGATATAATAGTGGAAGCAAAAAAAACTTTGTGAAAACATAAAGAATTATAAAATGGAAAATCATAACGAGTAAGAAACAGGAAAACGTTTTTTTAAGAATTGGCTGGCTTTGCTTATCTATCGCTATGTTAAGATCTATACGTTTATTAAAATAACAAGAAAAAATTATCCATAAGACCAGGTAAAATTGGTTAGTTAGCATGTTATACTTTAATGTTTATATGATGTAATCGATTGGATGGATCTGTGATTCTAATGTAGAATATTCATACTCTTGAATATCGAATTACTGATAGGGCGATTGCGGCCCTGCAAAGTAAAGTTTAATGCTCAAAGTTTCATCCTTATTTAATCCTTTGCTAAAGCACTTATTCTAAGACCAGGGCTACGAAGGAGCAATTCGTTACACAATATGATTTGAAAACTTCAAATAGACATATTCAAGATAAACGTTTGTAATATTTGACTTGATTTTTTGATAGAAGGTACAGGTTTATCGATGTGGAATGTTTCACGTGAAACATAGTTAAATAATACAAAAAAATGTAAATAATACAGTGTGGCTGAAGAAAAAGAACGAAAATATAAATTCAGGAAACTAAAATCAAAATGAACATAGAAAATAGCCTATTGGTTCTTCGCAAGTGAAATTAAAGGATGATATCGATGAGGACAATCATCATTCCGAGCAAACCCGGGGGGGGTGTTAAAAAAGAATCCAGCCATAGTAGATAAAGTCTGACGCGAGCTTGGCAACTTCGACTTAGCTTCGCATAGATCATGTTACAGTTTGTAATTTGATGTTCGGTAGGGCGATAGGATAAGAAAAAAATATGAAGAAATAAAAATAATATGTATTAGAGAGATAGTTATATATATATCGACAAATGAAGTATGTTATATATCGGTAAATATAAGCGTTTTTTATTAGGTAATCTAACTACCAGCCTTGCAGACCGGTAACGGCTATCTGTTTGTTCTATGCCACCTGATACACAGAGAGTTTAATATGATTAAGCATTATGCCCTGGCAACTCTAATCAGACTTGCTCCGGCACGATGAATGGTTTTCGATAGTCTCTTGTCAAAAGTTTATTCGCCCGTCTTGAGAACTTACCGAAGAATCTTTCCTTTTTCGAATTCATCCTGAGCCAGGGGCCAAGTACAGCCGGTGCCTTATTAAGGTTCACTCCATTAGCTGAAAGATGGTCCTGAAAACGCTCGAAAGCTTCAAGGGTATCTTTATCGCCTCGAATTACTTCTCTGATTTGCTCGTTTGGGGATTCTGTACCTATTCGATAGGAAATATTTCCCATATGACAGAGAGAGGTAGAAAGGTGTCCTTCGAGGATATCAGTCCTGATATCAGCGATTTTTCGGCTGCGCACTGCTTTGATGAAGCTGGCCTGCGGCCCGGGGCTGCTCGATTTGAAACGTTTGATTTCTTCTCCGTTATTATTGTAGGCTGCCAGGCCCGTCAGATCAACGTAACCATCCTGACATTGAACCACCACACCGGTGTTGGGCGAGGGGCTCGGGCGGCCGCTTCGCATAACAACGCCGGAAGTGCTGACCGCGCGGTAGATGTCCATATTCGAATCACCTTTCATGGCTGGCAGGCCTCGTACCTCATATATTATCGGAGCAGGCTCATAGTCAAAAATAGCTATCTGGGTATTCGGTGTCTGGCCATCATCTTCGTATCCGAATCGTCCTCCGATGCTCATTACCCGCTTGGGCAATTTGCTCTGACCCAAAACCCAGCGACATACATCCAGTTGATGTGGGCCGTTGTTACCTATTTCGCCGCAGCCGGTAGCCCATACCCAGTGCCAGTCATAGTGAAGATTTTTGCGCATCAATGGTCCAAACGGGGCCGGACCGCACCACAAATTATAATCGACCGACTCAGGAACCTTCTGCGGCCCTGAGACCTTTCCCATACTGCTTCGTCGCTTATAGCAAAAGCCCCGTACAACAACGATATTGCCGAGTTGTCCCTGCTGGATGTACCTGACCGCCTCAGTCAGTCCCTCGTTGGAACGCAAATCAAGGTCGGCCTGCACGATGCGATTATACTTGCGTGCGGCCTCAACCATCTTACGGCCTTCGAAGATATTATGTGAAACCGGCTTTTCGACGCAGACATCCTTACCGGCCTGGCACGACCAGACGGTTACAAGCGCATGCCAGTGATTAGGCGTTGCAGTCGAAACAACGTCTATGTCTTTATTCTCCAAGAGCTTACGTACATCGCTATAGGCATCAACTTTCTGGTTGCGGGCCTTGGATTCCTTAACCCCGCGAGCCAGAATATCTTTGTCTGCATCGCAAAGCGCCACGACCCGAACGCCGGGTATTTTTAAATACGCGTTAATGTGGGTCCTGCCGTGACCACGAAAGCCCACCACGGCTGCCCGAATATCGTCATTCGCACCCCTAACACGGGAAAACGGCAGCGCAAGAGAAAGACCGGCGGCCATCGAACTTTTCATAAAATCTCGGCGTGTAACATGTTTCATCTTTAAGCTCCTGTTATTATAACTGACTGGTTTACAAAACATGACTGCTGTCTTTGAGCTGTGTGGGTACTGGAAGAACTATAACAAAAAACAATGCTTTAGTCAAATCAATAGCTGAAGGATTTGAGAGTGGATATACTGATATGACAAGGGAAGATTAAGGGGCGAAAAGCTGCAAGTGACTTTATAATTTAAACACTATTAGCGCAAAGGCCCATACCCGGCCAACAAATAAGTGAAACAACTGAAAAGCCTGTTGGCAATCTTCCAGTGTTTATGGTGTTCGGCGTTTGTAGAGTCTCAGTGCAAAGATAGATGACTATATCCCCGTTTGTTTCTAAAAAAGAAGGCTTTTGGAGTTTACGCTCTGCCGAGGGTTTTTAGGTATCTCTTCGACTTGCGAAGTCCCATTCTGGATGCCTTCTTTTTTACCGCATCATTTGGCCGGCCGAGTTCCTTGGCTATTTTGGCTGTCGGATTTTTCGGGAAAAGTTTCTTAAGTAGAGCCAGTTCGCTCCTCGACCATAAACCCCTGATGAGCTTTTTTCTTTTCTTCCTTTTCTTTTTGGCCATGATATGACTCCTTTTACATTAACCGGATCTGTGGTTTGCAACCCGCTTTAGGAAATTTTAACATATGACGTGACAACAATCAAACATTATTAATTTTTATTTTACTGCCAAAAAATTGATATTCTCCAGCCATTTTTTCAGTCTTAAAAATCTGAACGTACGAGTAATATACACTGAAAATTCCCTGTTTTCGTTAAATATGGTGGCGAAATTATGACCGTATGTTCTTGACATCTACGGCAAAATAGAATATAATACCAGCCTAAGTTGCGGGATATATGGTTAATTAAACACACAAATGGCATCGACCAACAAATCATCTCAAGCCTTCACATACGAATCAAAGCCCAGGAACCGATTATGATTGATATGTCTTTATTTGAAAAATTCGGTCCAGGTTATCAACCAGTGCCGGCTCCATACTTCAATCCAGACACAATTATAATAACCAGGGGTAGTTATCAAACCCCGCAACAATGCAATCTGGCAGAAGCGATTTGCAGTGTATATCCCAAAGCCCGGATTATCGAAAAATTAGACCGGCCGCACAATCGTGTCCAGCTCGATAGCCCTGACCATTTAGAACTCCATTATGCTGGGAAAAAAACTCTCGTTTTGGGTATACATAAAAGTGCACTCCGCTATAGTGATGAAGACGGAAATACCTGCCCGAACTATTGGCATTTTTCGCCGTACGGTTTTTGTCCATACGATTGCCAATATTGCTACTTAGCAGGCACACCGGGAGTTAAATACTCACCAACCGTGAAAATCTTTTTAAATCTCCCCGAAATCTTGAATCAGATTGGTAGAGTTGCTTCACAGCTAACCGCACCTACTGCTTTCTATTTAGGAAAGCTCCAGGATGGCTTAGCCCTTGACTCGCTTACAGGGTATTCCCGCATAATAATCCCCTTTTTCGCCAGACAAAGATATGCCAGATTAATTTTATTAACTAAAAGTGTTAATGTTGAGAATCTGCTGGATCTTGACCACAAACAAAATACGATTCTTTCATGGAGTCTGAATCCACCGGAAGTTTCATCCGCCTTTGAGCAAAACGTACCCTCACCCGACGAAAGAATCACGGCTATGCAAAAATGTGTCGAAGCCGGTTATCCCATACGTGCTGTGATTATGCCGATTATTCCTCTCGAAGGTTGGCAAAAAATATACTCCAATTTCATAGGGAATCTTTTGGAATCAACACCACTCAAACGAATCACTCTCGGCCAGATTTGCAGTTACTCCGCAGCACTCAAACTTACCGAACGAAAACTTGGTAAGAATAATCCTATCTCAAATCGACTTGAAAAAGTGAAGTCTAACGATGGCCGTGTTCGGTTCCCTCTTAAACTAAGAATCGACATTTATAGATATCTCATTGATAAAATCAAAAAGCTCAAACCCGAGTTACGTATTGGATTATGTATGGAGGAACATGACACTTTCAAAGCCTTGAATATGGAAAGCGCTATCGGTTGTTGTAATTGTGTACCCTAATAGTGAATGGCCTGCCGAGTCGTAGCTCGGAGAAGTCATAGTACCTACCAAAAATGCCGTTTGGCAAATGCGTGACCTGAATGAGACTTGAGGTACTTCTCAAACGCAATGGCCTTGTCATTGCATCGAAAAACAATCGCAGTCTCAATTTGACAGGGTCGGTACTTAGCCGTATGTGTACACTTTCCGGTGTTGTGTATTTTGAGGTGTTTCTCGATATCGCAGGTCATACCGACATAGTGTCGGCCAGCGTCTGCAATACTGTGGAGTATATAAACATATTAGAATTTCAAAATCATGGCCTTCCATGAGCGAGCGCAGCGAGTCGAATGGAGGCGGGGGGATTCGAACCCCCGTCCCGAGATGCTTCAAGGCAAGCGTCTACATGCTTAGTCGCTTTATTGTTTTCTTCACCTTACCAGGCGCCAAAACGACAGGCTCCTGGCTCAGCTATTTCGGTTAGGTCTCGCTTTGCCGGCCCGAACAACCGGTTCAGCCAGCCTGCTTTGTGACGCCCTTACCCGACCCACAGGCAAAATCAGGCAGGACGGGCCGCCAATTTAGGCAGCCATGCGCAACTGTGCGTTGTCGCTTAAAAATTAGGTGCCGGAATGATTAGCCAGGCCAACCGGCGTCCTGGGCATGCGACTTGTCCGTCCATCATCCGGTCGAAGCCATTCGCCCCCGTATTCACTTTTCAAATATGTCTTACATCAGGTTCCGCTGAATCGCTCGTAACCACGCCCAATATTATATCAATTCATACGGCAGACTACAATGATAGTTTATTCCATGATTACTATATCGGCATTTTCGCTATTATATTTCCGGATAGATCCAGAGCAGGGCTTTCTTTACCTTACAGGAATCCGCAGTAGGGGGATTCCCGGGGATTCATCCGGATAGACCCAGGGTTTACGGTACTTACGGGAAAGGAGTTTGTTGGCCTCATAGTCGCCGACGATTATTTCCTTCTCGCCGTCCCATTCGATGCTTCTGCCGAGCTTTAGAGAGAGCATTCCCAGCAGGCTCATATTTGTGGAACGATGGATTTCCTCGATATCACATACGGGGGTTGAGCCGGTTTGAATAGCTTTTAGAAAATCAGCCCACAGCTCTTTAATGTTCTGGCTGTCGGGCTGATTAAGTTTTGGTTTTTCATTGATGACCTTTTGCCCTCTACCGGACGGGTAGAAGGTCCAGCCGTCACGCCAGGCCATGTGGAAAGTGCCTTTTGTGCCGTAGAAGTAACAGCCGACAGTTTCCCCTTTTTCAGCGTTGTTACCGGCGAATTGTCGATGTTCCCAGACGGCGGTGAAGTTCTCGAATTCAAAACTGGCGACCTGATGGTCGGGGGAGTCGGTTGTCTGGCCTCGTTCGTCGTTTACCGGCGGGCCTTTGATGGGACGGCCGCCTGTTGAGAAGACCTGCTTAGGATATTTTTCCTCAGTCCACCAGAGAATTTGGTCCATCCAGTGTACGCCCCAGTCGCCTAATGTGCCGTTGCCGTAATCGAGGAACTGACGGAAGCCCTTCGGGTGTATTTTCGTGTTAAATGGCCTCATCGGCCCGGGCCCGCACCACATATCCCAATCCAGACCGGCAGGAACTTTTGCATTTGGTCTCGGTTGCTCGGGGCCGCCTCCGTAATGGACAAATGCCCTGACCATACCGATTTTTCCGGCCTTGCCCGATTTGAGGAATTCCATTCCTGAAACATTGTGGGGCGAGATTCGCCGATGCGTGCCGACCTGAACGACCCTGCCGGCGGCACGGGCGGCCTTTACCATTGCCCGTCCTTCCTTGATGGTATGGCCGATAGGCTTTTCTACATAAACGTGCGCACCTGCCTTAACGGCTGCAATGGTAATGAGCGGATGCCAGTGGTCGGGCGTGGCAACGATGGCAATATCAATTTTCTCGGCGTCCAGAAGCTCTCTGAAATCTTGATATTTGCGGGGCTTGTCGCCTGTTAGCTTTTCAATTTCCGCTGCGGCTGGCTCTAATTGATTGAGGTCAGCATCGCACATAGCGACCATTTTGCATTGGCCGGACTGCATTGCGGTACGGCCGATGTTCATGCCCCACCAGCCGCTGCCGATGAGTGCGGTGCGATATTTTCTGTTATTCTGAGCCCTGAGTATGGCAGGGGCTGAAAAAGCCAGGCCGGATATTAGTGAGCTTTTGAGAAATGTGCGACGGTTAATTGACATGATAATATCTCCTCTGGTCTTGAAACAGTCATAAAAAAGCTAGTTTTTTATATTGATATGGGCAGTTTTTTACGCCTTGTAGGCAACTGCCGACTTTTTATTCAATTTAACAATCTGCTGTCATAAGTCAAGTGAAAAACCAACTCATACTTCAGGGTAGGTGAAATTGGCTTTGATTGGGTTTGTTTTGGCTTTGTTTTTTTTAGCTCCTATTCGCAATATTCTTCATAATCCTTTGTAAATACACACTTTGCATCATTTTTGGCCTTTGAATCAATTGGGTTTGAATTGGTTTTAATTGGGTTTGTTTTGGGTTTGTTTTTTCAAAGCCCTTAGCCGCATTTTTCTTCATAATCCTTTGTAAATACACACTTTGCATCAATTTTACCCTTTCGGCAATTGGGTTTGATTGGGTTTG
>JABMRO010000263.1 GCA_013202635.1 Planctomycetota bacterium | reverse complement strand
GCACCAGCATTTCCACCGTGCCCTTGTCATTGCTCAAACGAATCTGCACGTCTTTGCGTGTGGCTTTTCCATCCATGAATTTCGGATCGGTCTTCTTTACCTTAAACACCGTTTTAATTGGGCTCTCCGGTTCCGGAACACAGCCGTAAACGAGATTGCTGAACAGCGAAAGGATCTGTGGGCGCCGAACATTCCTCCATTCTTCGCTTGTCGTGATCTTCTTTCCTTCGGCGGTAACCAAAAGGCGTGGAAGGTCGTAATGAGGAATCTTACTCTCATCATAAATAAGATCACCGTCGTACTCTTTCGGCTCACGGCCAAATACAAGTGTGCTACTTAACAAGAGAACCGCTATACAAATGATTGTTTTCTTCATCATTTATTCCTTTCTTCAATACATCTGACATTTCCCATATCAAAAGCCTGGCTATGCAACCAGGCTTTTTAGTCCCACGATAATATCAAAATCTTCCGCTAATTGCACATCCTCTTTCCTTTTGCTGATTTGAGCTGGTTTGAGTGGATGAAAAAAACACAATTCTATGCTCATCGAGCCGAAGGAAAAAAACAATAGTTTAAATCAGCTATCTCGAAGGCCGGTGAGAACAGTGATATTATACCCGTTTTTTTAGTCTTATAAAATAAGGAAAATTATTTAACAGTTGTCAATTTAGTCCAAAATGCCGTAGAATCACGCGTATGGAAAGGGAAGAAATCAAGCGCATCGCTGAGTTTTTCAAAAAAAGAAGGGGTAAAGTTATGAAGAAGGTCATAATAGTATTGCTTTTAAGCGGATTACTGGGCGGCTGTGGTGCTATGAAGGGTATTGAAGCAAGCGTTAACAGAAACCAGCTTGATAATTTGAAAGTCGGCATGACAACAAACCAAGTCAGAAAAGCTATGGGCAGGCCATACAAAAGTGAGTTTTATGGAACTAAGCAAATTTGGTTTTACATAACCGAATGGCAATCCGACGGCTATACCACTTTAGATGAAATGACGCCTTTGGTATTCGAAAATGATATACTTCTGGGCTGGGGCAGTAAATTTTTAGATGGGAATATCAGGAGATACAGATCAAGGACAAGGTAAGAAAAACCCAACCGGCGAAGGAAGCAGGTACGGAGTACATTTCGGCATCTTGTTTGAGCCGATAAGCTGGTTGCTCGTTGCAAGACCGGAACAAAGCAGTTGGTGCCATTTTCAGATAAGCATAGTAGATTAATGAAAGTTTTCATATGTATCCACGTTTGTTCGAGATTCCCTTGCTCCCCCTGACCATCGGCACCTTCGGCCCCATGATGGTGCTCGGGTTCCTCGCGGCGCTTTTCTTGATGAGAAGATTGTCCCGGCGGGCGAACCTGGACCCGGTGATAATGACCAGCGCCGCGTTGTATTCACTTATCGCCGGCGTCGTGGGCGCCCGGGTATTCTTCGTGGCCCACCATTTCGATCAGTTTCGCGGGAATCTCCTCGGTATTGTCGCCACATGGCGGGGAGGCCTGGAATTCCTCGGTGGAGTAATTGTGGCGACGGGCCTGCTGTTACTCTATCTGCGATATCATAAACTGCCTGTCCGCAGGTATCTGGACATTATCGTCATAGGGCTGATGATGGGACTGGCGTTTGGGCGAATAGGGTGCTTCTTAAACGGCGACTGCTTCGGCAAACCTACGAGCCTGCCCTGGGGTGTTCGATTTCCGTATGGTTCGTTCGTGTACATCAATCAGATCAATCCCGACCCAAAGAGGAACAGAGCCGTTCCACATCTTCATCTGCCGCAGGCCGAGTTCCTCAGCTTCTATGACGAGCAGGGTAAATGGTATCCAAAGCCGTTGGAGGATCTGACAGAAATGCAGCGGCATGAAGTCACAAGAGGCAGGTATCGCTGTCTTGCCGTACACCCCTCGCAGCTCTACTCATCCGCCAACGCCCTGCTCTTGTGTTTTATTCTGTATTTGTTTTGGCGTAAAAGTTTGAGCAGAGCCGATTCGGACAATGCTCCCAAAAAACTAACCCGGCCGGGCTCGATAACCGCACTCATGCTAATCCTGTATGGCTTCACTCGATTTCTACTGGAACGTATCAGAGATGACAATCCATACGAAATTGGCTCTCTGACAATCTCACAGATTCTCGGGGTAGTCATGATTATCTCAGGAATAGCCCTGCTCGTACTTTTGCCGTATATGAAGTCAGATGCCCCGGCCGGCACGGAGATTGCTTAACAAGTCGCTGGCAAAGATACTGTCTTCCGTCTTCTGTTTTTTTCCTTGCCTTTTTCTTATCGGGAATTATCCCTTTGATTCAGGAAATCTCAAGGCACATAGCCTTTTTCCATTCTTCTGCTAACTTTATTCTATCTCCATTATCAAACGCATCACGCAATCTCTGAAATCCTTCAGCATCATATTGATAAACCACATCAATTGCAAAATTCATTTACGTTTCTCCATCACGACAAAGAACAGTTACAGACTTTCCATCGCTATTGTAAAAATTTAGCCTTGCTGGCTCATCCATAAAGTCGGTAGGGTGTGCAACTTGTTGCACACGCGGTATCTCTAAAATAATCAATCATCAATAATCACTAATCAGGACTTGACATTGACATGACAGAAACCCCCGCGGCTATCCTTCAATCGGGAAGATATCGCATCCATTCCGGCCAGCTCTCCGGCATCGCACCGCCGGCTTTCGTCCACGGCCCCGACTCATCATACTCCCGGTTCCATTTCAGCTGCCAAAGCCCTTTGAGCCGGACGTGTCGCACCGACCAATCCAACATGGCTACGTTAATCGCTTCACCATGTCGGTTCAGGCAGAAACGTTTCATGTTATCACCAAAGCTATAGCTCCACTGCCCTTCGAATTCAGGAGGATCGTCCACGTGGTGCGGGGCGCCGCCCACCCAGAGGCAATCGGCAAAAGCCGGGATGTAACTGGCCTGTCTGACATTCTTCGTTCGCCAGTTCATCGTGGTCGAGGCCCCCCACTGCTCTTGTACACCAGAGGGCGGATTGAAAAGGAACTCGTTGATGCCGTAGCTGCCGGTGTAGT
>JABMRO010000262.1 GCA_013202635.1 Planctomycetota bacterium | reverse complement strand
GTCTTGAACGCTGCAATCGTCACTTCGGCTATCGCGCCAATATCGGTGTTAGTCTCACTTCTGATAGTGATCTCTGGATTCAGGGTCTTCTTGTTCCTTTCTACGTGGCCAACCATTTAGCCGGCTAATATACACAAAAATATCAGAAAAGTAAACCACAGTTTTCTATCGTATATATTCCGCCAACCGGGCAAGCGAAATCCTCTTATCGTTCACGACACCTGCGATGATAACTTCACTATCAGAATTGCCAGGCCCTTGTTAATGAGCTGATTAAGCATAACAAACATTTTACAATGATGTCGTACCCGAATCGAACCCGCTCGATAAAAGAGGGCGAAAATACAAGGCGCCACCTCTTTGAGTTACTTACAAGATATTTAAATGAAAACTTGCCCGCCGGTGACGGCTAAATCAGAAATTCAGATTAGAAAATGATAGTTCATTAAAGCTGTTATACCTGCTGAATATCCAATTCTACTGCTGAGACGGAGGCCGGCGGGAAGGTCCACAAACCGTTCATGGGCAGGTCTTTTTTCACAGGAACTATCCGGTCGGATTGTGTTTGTATAACCTCTAATTCCGGGTTTGCAGCTAATTCGAAAATCCGTCCTGTTCTTATCTTCATACCATTTATCACCAGTTGAACTGAGGTGGATCGCTCTCTGTTGGTATTGACTACGTGCAGATATATTCGGTTCGAGCTTCGGCTGGCTGTAACATCAAGACCATCCGGCGCTGTGCCGACATCAACGGCCTTGTTTCCGGTATGATGTCTGTAGAGACTCATGACAATAGCAACAGGCATCATATATGATTTTCCGCCCGGCACGGGAATCATCACCGCATTAACCTGCCACCTGGTGCCGCAGAAATCAGCTAATGTGGCAATCTTGAGCTTGTCACCGTGCCTTTCATGAACATTCAACAGCCTTGCGTTTGCAACTCCTGCTGCCCACGTGGAAAGGACCTCACACCGATTACGGCCCGGTAAGGCAAAATGGCATTCAGTGAGAGCCAGGTGCACCGGATAGTCCGCCACTTCCTCACGCATCTTCCTGATACGGGCTTCATGAACATTGCAGGCATTCATTAGCCGTTCCCACGTCCACGCCGGGTCCTTACGATACTCAGTCCCCCGCAGCGGCGAATTGCGAATATTTCGATCGGGATTGAACATATGATGAAAAGCAATATACTTCAGATGCTCACCTGCAATATCAAGCATACGGCGGGCCCATCCGCTGTCACCCCAACCGATCAAATCAATGTGAGGGTCTTCTTTTCGCATGGCTTTGGCGAAGGCAACGGTCTTCTTTGCGGCGGTCTCGCAGTCGAAAGCATTGCGAGCATACGATGTCTCGTTGCCGATTTGCCAAAGACGGATATTATAAGGTTCTCTGACACCATGTTTTATTCGCTGTTTGCTATCGGCGGCATTACAATATCTTACCCATTCAGCCGCTTCCTCAGGGCCCGCCCAACGGATGCTGCCTTTGGGATCTCGCTGCCATTTCTTTCTGCCGTCCGACTCGAAGTTCACACACATAAGCGGCTCAGCTCCGGTTTGATGACAGAAATCAACGAACTCATGAGTGCCGACCTGATTTGTCTCTACTCCGCCCCATAATAAATTGAGCATCGGTTTTCGCTGGTCCCGCGGCCCCACGGCCTCCTTCCATTTATAATAAGAAATGAAGCATCCGCCCCATCGTATAAGAGAAGGTGACAGCTTCCTGGTAACCTCTACAACATCCTCTCGCCAGCAGTCCCGCTTGAAATCCCATGCCGCCGCCACAGAACCGTCCGTCGTGCCTAAAGGCTCCATGAACTGCATGTACAGATAGGGCGACAGGTCGAAACGCGGCTCAGGATTGACCGCAAGTAATGAGGTTCCTTCTCTGGCATAAGCCGCCGGTATCGCCAGCGAAGCGGCTCCCAAACCCATAGCCTTTATGAAATCACGTCGCGTGCTGTTTTGTTCACTCATATTTGAATTCTCCTTCGCTCATCGGAAATTCTCTGGTTAAACCTTGCCTGACCACATTGCCGGATTTTCTAATCATTATAGTACCTTAATCAGCAGCTTATTTCCAACCTTATGCTTTAATAGAGTTGAAGTTATCAGGTTATAATATGGACATGCAGGGAAACTGCATTTACTGGTTTGAGGAAGCAGAAACCTTCCTGGAGGACCTGGATTTGTGCCTCCATTCCTTAAGGAGATGGCTCAGTGCCAGAACAGGATGCCTGCTCAGCATTCTCGGCCCGGAGTATCGCATAACATCTCTTATACGCTCGCGCATTTCGGGTTTATAACAGTGTATTTCACACTGAGAACAGGGGCCCTTCGTTACACCAAATGGGCATTTCTGCAATCGCTGGTCGGCATATTCGCGTAACTGTCGGCAATCGGGGCATAATTGTTTGCCGATGCTTCCATGATGATTCCGGCAATATATCCTCAGCATAGCCAAAAGAGTTTTCTGTTCTCGTTTTAATTTGCCGCGTTTTGATGCCATATACTTTTTCTCATATCATAGCTGTGCTGTGAATAACACAAAGCCGGTCGAGCAGTACAGAGTGATCAGCTTCCCGGCCGTGGTTTTTCATGCTACTTACTATCCTGTTTCCCGTCAAGGTCAGTTAGTTGTTAAATGGTCTATGGGAAGCTTAAAATTAAAAAAAGCTGATAAGTTGTCCAGGAGATTCTACAAGTAAAGTTAACCACTTTTTCTCAGGTAAACCTGCAATAAGTTCAAGAAGATGCCCGAATTAATCATATTTTCTTGCCATTTGTTCTGAAAGCTGCACCCATGCAACAATAATTTTCGAAAATGAGAATGCATAAATCCGCTTAAAAATCTGTTTTTCCTTGACTGGAAAGTAGATAATCTGGTATAAATAACGTTAGTAAAGCTTGTGCTCGTGTAATCGGGTATTTGCGGCTTAAAATCTTTCGATGAGTGTAACTCTTGTGGTTCTTCGTAGAGGAGGAATCGTTATGTATTATGCGAAACGCAGAGTCGCATGGAGATTTTGCGCTTTGCCATAAAGATATTTTAACATTACAATTGTAAATCTATATTTATTTTTTGAAGGAGGATTATTATGTGTAAAAGACTAATCTGTTTGATTTCCTTTGTTTTGGTGTTGGTTGTAGTCCAGCCGGTAACTCAGGCACAGCAAGTTGAGAACTTAGCGCTAAATCCAAGCTTCGAAGAGGATGAACTTATCCTCGATGATCCAGCATGGGAACAATGGGCTACATGGGGTGCCGAAGGTGGCTTAAACAGCACAGTTGAAATCGATGAAACCGAGTTCATTGACGGCGAAAGAAGCCTCAGGATTATCCCAACAGGTGATACCAACTGGCATTTCATTGTACTGAATTTACCCGTATTCGTCGATGTTGACAAAGACTACACTGTCAGCTTCTGGGCCAAAGCGGAAGAACCACGTCCCCTGACCGTGCAGATAAAAGCAACGGATAACTCCAATAATGCCTGGGGAGCAACAGACTTTGACCTGACCACCGAGTGGGCTGAGTATCATTATGCCTCAGAAGTCTTGATTGATGATGTAAAGATTGAGTTTCTCTGTTCCGGCTCTGGTGTTCCCTTCTGGTTGGATTTTTTTCATATCTACGAAGGAGAGTATGTTGCCGGAATTGAACCGGGAGGAACACCTCGAGTAAAGGCTTCTGCTCCGGAGCCCGCTGATGGCACCATACATCCCGATACATGGGTGAACATTTCCTGGAGACCGGGAGTTAGCGCAGTCTCACATGATGTGTATTTCGGCGATAATTTAGAGGACGTGAACAACGGCGCCGAAGGTACGTTCGTGGGCAACCAGGCCGGGACGTTTATCATTGCTGGCTTTCCCGGATTCGCTTATCCGGATGGTCTTATTCCGGGCACAACTTATTACTGGCGAATTGACGAGGTCAACGACGCCGATCCGAACAGCCCATGGAAAGGTAACGTCTGGAGTTTTGGTATTCCTCCTAAGACCGCATACTTACCCGAACCTGCTGATAGTGCCGAGTCTGTAAGCCAGAACGTGGAGTTGAGATGGACACAAGGTTTTGGTGCGAAACTGCACACCGTTTACTTCGGCGACAATTTTGAAGAAGTTAACAGTGCAACCGGTGGCTCTACTCAGGGAACAACTACCTATAATCCCGGCACACTTAAAATGGCCAAGACTTACTACTGGCGTGTCGATGAGTTTGATATTGTCGAAACGCATAAAGGTGATGTATGGAGCTTTATAACTGAGGGTGCTGTTGAAAGTCTGAATCCGATTAATGGCGCTGTAGATGTAACCCAAACGCCTGTTCTCACATGGGCACCGGGCTTAGGTGCTACACATGAAGTCTATTTTGGCACCGATGCAGCTTCTCTGGAGTTGAAAAGCAGTGGAAACCTCGGCTCTGAGAGCTATGACCCCGGACAGCTTGAATGGGATACTACTTATTACTGGCGTGTTGATGAGGCTGATAATGCTAATGCCGACAGCCCATGGACAGGCCCTCTCTGGAGCTTTACGACGGCCAATTTCCTTATCCTGGACGATTTTGAATCTTACAATGACCTTGATGAAGTTGAACCCGGGAGCAATAGGATATATCTTGCCTGGATAGACGGCTACGACAACCCGGCTATAAACGGTTCCATCGTTGGTCATACTGACCCTCCTTTTGCCGAGCAGACTATTGTTCATGGCGGTTCTCAGTCGATGCCGCTTGCATACGATAACGGTGTCGGGAAATCTGAGGCGACGTTGACATTGACTGATCTGCGTAACTGGACAGAGAACGGTATCAACACACTAACAATTTGGTTCAGGGGCGATTCGGATAATGCTGCCGAACCTATGTACGTTGCTCTAAACGGCAGCGCTGTGGTCACTCATGATAATCCTGATGCAGTGCAGATAGCTTCCTGGACGGCATGGGATATCGACCTGACGCGATTTGCAGACCAGGGAGTGAACCTTGCAAATGTCAATACGATTACTATTGGCT
>JABMRO010000261.1 GCA_013202635.1 Planctomycetota bacterium | reverse complement strand
TCGAGAGGCGGGGCTTGTCGGTTAATCAGCGTCCTGTACAGCCATTAAGGCGGCGGGCTGTTCATCAGTAAAATCGAAGACTTTATCAAGGCCGGCAACCACAAAAATACATTTAGTCACGGTGGCAACATTGCAGAAGATAAGCCGATGTCCAGAGTTCTGCAGCAAATTATGCAATATCAACAGATTACTGATGTTCGAAGAATTTATTATCTCGACCCTGGAAAAGTCAATTACGACGTCGCGGTTACCTTTCTTCTTACTGACAGCTTCGTTGACGGCTGTAAGCTCGTGTGCTATTTTCGGTCCCTTAGAAGGCAGTACAACGAGAAGAACATCTTTTGATAGATTTTTAATTCCCATTTCTTGCTCTTTCTTTTGACCTCATACATTTTCCCATATATCTGAAGAATGTATCGGAATAAATTTTGACCAAGTTAAGTAAAAAATAAAAGATCGAGTATATGTGTGCTGTACGCCAACAGCCTGAAAATACAACACCTAAAAAGCGTAACCCCTTTTAGAATAAGCACATATACCATATAGAGCTTAGATTGTTGTTCAAACAATTAGCTGAAATAAGGTTCCGATAAATATCCCGGTAACCATAGAATAATCTAAGGGGTAGGATTGTTGTTAGAGACTATATGTACCCGGAATTTATCTTTGGGCCAGCCAAATTTCTCAGCAACGGCTTGTGGGAATCCCCATCCGGAGTCAATCTCCTGGTAGAGCCGTATTTGACTTCGCTCGGCAGCCATTGCGACGGCCTGCGGTATATCCAGATACCGCAGCACGTTCAGGAAAGTTGGACCATCACGATGCGTGTTGGGTAAATGCCATAGATCGAGTCTGGTAATGTCAGGCTCGAATAGTGAAGCGTATAATACGATGCCGGCCATCCGGCCCTTACTCTTAAGAGTCAATGGTACCTCTCTAACGGAATCAAGAGTACGTAAAGCCTGAATCGCCCGCCTTACGTCCCAGACCCGCATACCATCAACTGTCTGGCCGAGCAGCATAAACCGCCGGCAGATTTGTGTTTGCTTGCGTTCGTCACTGTTCCAGGCAGTCGGCCCAATTCCTCGCGGAGCTATGTAAGCCACTGCCTGATTCGAATTTGTTAACTTTTCTTGAATGACTCTGAAGGCTTTTTCATTTGGTTCAGATAATCTCTGGCCACTAAGTTCATCGTCAAAACCAACCCGCATAGCAGCCAGCCACTTGGACCATTTCTGTTCATCCAGTACATTCAGTGTGACCATCTTGGGCTTATCAAGCCCGGCGCGGTGCGCCAGATATAATCGCAGGCGAACATGAGGTTGGCTGGTGAAATCGAACGCACTAAAATTAATACCGCCGCGCGTTACAGAAAATAAGCACTGGATATCAAGTGCTCCGGCCTTTGCCTGTTTCGACCAGTTCCGGAACGATTTCTTCCGAAGCGTTTTCATCCAGACCTTACGCTGCTTTGCCCATTTGCGAGTTGATTGTGGCACTGATGGTGAGACCCTGGCCACAAACGATTCGTGTATTTGTGTGTTTATCTGGTCGGCAGGCAGCTCGTCGAAAACCTTTAGCTGTTCCGGCTCAAAAAAAGGTACAGCCGGAGTATCAATCAGAGAGCTGTCATCCTTCAAAAAACGGTTGAACCACACAAAAGCGTGTATGCGCAACTCCTGTGTGTCTTTATGAGGACCTTCTGTGATATGCAGGCCGAGGTTTCGATCGGCGTTGTACAGTTTGTAGATTTCACGCACTTTTTTGTGGAGGCGAACAACACCATCCAGCGGGAAGATTGTATCTTTGTCGCTGTTAGAGATCAGAAGCGGCCGCGGCGCCACCAGTGCCGCTACGAGTGGATAGTCCCAGCAATATGTGTTCACAATATACATACAGTCACAGTGGCCCTCGACACAACCATCCACAACGTGGTTTTGAAGGTCGGTTATACCTGCTACAGGTACAGCAGCTTTGATTCTGTCATCAAGCGCTGCTATCCACCAACTATATGCCCCGCCGCCGGAGCGCCCTGTTACACCAATGCGGTCTTTGTCCACTTCCTTGCGCGTTTGGAGGTAATCCAGGGCACGGATGCAGTTCCACGCCTCAACGCCGGCGGATGTGTAACCGCGGCTGTTCCACCACCACATTTTGTACCGGTATGTACCATGATGAATTCCTTCGATCTCACCCATTTGGAGGGTATCAATAATCAGGCAGACATAGCCGTGCCGTGCAAACCAGGCTGCATGGCGCTGATAGCTAACCTTATTTCCATAGCTTATATTATTTTTCTTGACGGGCCCGTGGCCACAAACATAGAGGATAGCCGGTGCGGGTTTTTCGAGACCTTTAGGAATATACAGGTTAGCAGTTACGTAAAGGCCGGGCCTGGATTGATAGTAAATATTCTCAACGGTAAACTCACCCTGCTCGACTTTGCCGGTAATGACGGGTTTGAGGTCGGTCTTTTTTGGTAATGGCTCAAGCCCAAGCATTTCAAATAGCTGTTTTCGATAAAGCAGCCGTTTTGTTTCCCAGTCATCAAGAGTTTTGATGTCTTTCAGGCACTTTTCGCTGAGTTGCTTCGTTTGGGTACGGAAATACTCAGCAAGCTGCTGGTCCGCCTGACTTGTTCCAATTATTGTTCGGTCCGCAGCCAGGCTTGGAACACAATAAATCAAAAACACGAAAACCATACAAATAAGCCGTATGATTATAGTTGGATTGCTTAGCTTAAAATATTCGGTTTTCGAACGCTGGTTTTCTTGTGTTTGCCGAGTCATTTTACCCTCTCCAAAAAATTAAGAAGATGCATAAGAAATTCTCTCCAAAAACAAGTAATAGTATAATCTATTTACTCATAAACTGCCAGCAAATATTTCTCAGCAGTTTTGACTTATTCAGGATGATAGCCATTTATGAAGATTTTCTTTTACAAAATCATCATCGGTAAGCTGTGGATAGCTGCTTATTATTCTATCAATCATAACTGCCTGACCTTCTGAGAGCTCCTCGGCAGGATTAAGTGTTACAACATGCTCCAAAAGACCCTGCTGCTTTAAGACATATAATATACCTGGAATGCACCCGGCGAAATGGTTGTCTGCATCGAAAATCGCCTTATTTGCCAATGTCAATTGATTAGACAAAGTCAACAAATCCTGCGGAATTGCAATTTCAGACTTACAAATGTCCTTAATCTGAGCGAGGCATTCAACCGCCCTTTTGGTCCAGCAAGCCCATTGGCCCAATAATCCCCCGACAATACGAAGCGAGACCGGATGACCGTCAACATTAAACTCATACCTCGTGAGCAAATCGGATATTATGTTGTCATCATTGCCTGTATATAATGCAATCTCACCGGACCTGCCGGAATGAGCAACCGCTTCAAGTACGTTAAGTGTTTGATAGCGGTTGAATGGAGCAATTTTTATTGCCAGGACGTTAGGTATCTCAACGAATTTTCGCCAAAATTCCACAGGCAGGACCATTTGGCTTATAACCTCCTGGAGATAAAATCCCATAATAGGTATAACTTCGGCTACCTGCTTAGAATGGTCTATAAGCTCATCAATTGATTTGCCCTTTAGAGCTGTGAGTGAAAGCAGTCCAAGATGATAGCCCATCTCAGCCGCCAATCGAGCTTCTTTAACGGCATTATCAGTATCACCAACTATACCCGCGATTAGTACCGCCTCACCGCAATTCGTGGATTCAGCATATTTCTTCGCTGTCTCTGCGGCCAACTCAAGCACCGGCTGATATAAACCAATTTTTGTCTCGTGGATTGCAAACTGAGTTGTATGCACACCGACCGCCAAAGCACCCGCCCCGGAAGCTATATAATAACGGGTCAATGCCTTTTGACGACGCTCGTCGAGCTTTCCATCCTGCTTGAGAGCAAGCGGGTGGGCAGGAATCACGCAACCCGAACGCAGTTTATCGATTATGTGCGAACTTAGCATCAAAGAAAGCCTTAGAATTTGCCGTTACGAATATCGTATTTGGTCGGCCTGTTTAGAACTGTTTTGCCCGATGCGACCCACTTAACAATTAAAGAGACCATCTCGCTTAGCTCCGTTTGAGGATGACCAAACTTACTGATACACAAAGAAGCATTTGAAAGCAGAGCTGTTTGTGCCTTCTGAGATACGAATCTCGGCTTAATCTTCAGCTCTTTGCCAATTTGCTCAGAAAGTTTACGAACTAATAAGGTATCCGGCCCTGTTACGTTAAGAATGGCCGGTGGTGATTTTGCAAGACTGACAGAGCGAATTATATAGTCATTAGCATCCCGCTGCCAGATAAGATTCACGGCTCCCATAGTCAGGTCGATGGATTCGTAATTTAGAATCCTGCGGGCCAGGTCAACAATAATACCGTATCGCGGCTCATTAGCGTAATTGAGTCTTGCTATGGTCATTGATGTATTGTTCAGTTGTGAGAAATACTCAAATATTCGTTCTCTGCCGAGGCACGACTGGGCATATTCGCCTACTGGTTCGGGAGCGGTATCTTCGGATGCTCCTCCGCTATTGATCTCAACCAAAGGATAAACGTTGCCGGTTGAAAAAACCACAATATTAGAATTCTTATAATGTTTTGCTATAAGACCCGGCAAAAAGCTGTTCATCGCCCACGTCAACGGCTGATTACCTGTCGAGCCGAACTTCATACCTACCAAATAGAATACATTTTGCACATCAGGCAATTGCGAATAAAGTGACTCATTCAGCAAGTCAATCTGGATGGTTTTGACACCCACATCCTCTATTCTACTTCGGACGTCCTCGTCACCAAACCGGGAAACAGCATAAATATTTTTGCCACTCGACGCTTTTTTGAGCATCATCGAGAGTGTCGGCCCCATCTTGCCGCCGGCACCCAAAACAACGATGTCTCCATTCAGACCGGAAATTATCTCTTTAGTCGCATCGGCAGGCTCGCTGAGAATATTCTCCAGGACATGTTCATCTAATGCAGATATATCTGTCATTCCTAAGCCTTCTCGTAAGCCACTGACACAAAGACTCTTGTTCAATACGTTACAAGAGCAATAATCAACTTAACTTTAGCACAATAAGACACAAGACCCGAATGGCCATAAATATAACGACTATCAGGCCCATTCCGCCAAGGATGTTGTGAATAAGCTTATTACGCCTCTCGCCCATAATATCTTTTCGGTTTGCCAGCCAAAGTATTGTAACTGCCATCAACGGATTACCGACAACCGTAAGGGCCTGGCCAAAAATAATTGCGTCAATCTTTTTGACTGGAGTATGCAGAACAATCATCGCTATTGTCATGCCGAACAACAGAACCGCAACAGTGAAAAACCGGGACCAACGGTCGCTCAATCCGGCCGGCTTACCAATTCCATCAGCTAAGATACTACCGCCAATCATCGCATTGATAACAAAAGGATTCGTCGCTACTGCCAACAATCCCACACAAAACAGCACGTGGGTGGTCGTACCAAGCAGTGGCCGTAGTTGTGTAGCTAATACGCTTATATCATTGGCAGGCTGACCTCGAAGGACCGTACCGCTGGTCATCATAATAATCGCACTTACTCCGGTCAGGACAGCAACCCCTGCGATGGCGTCACCAATCCCACGGTCATATTCTCTAATTGTCCATCCTTTTTCTCTCACAAGATTGCCCTGATATAATGCAGCGGCTACTGAAAAGGTCGTACCGAGTAGCGCTCCAATAAGCAGCATAGGGTCTGCAACGCCACTTTCGCCACGGCTCGGTAAACCAATTGATATGCCTTCCGGAAGGCGCGGAATTAAACCCTTTAACAATTCGCCGATATCCGGACGCACAAGAAAGAGATTGGCCAAAAATGATATTAAAATCACGGCCACCATAACTTTCATAATCCGTTCCAGTGCCCGATAGACCTGTTTCAACGTAAAGACAAGAATGATGATTAACGCATTGAATACCAGCAAAACACCACTGTTAATAAGGCTCCTGGTTTTCTCGGTCATTTGCTGCGGGTCACCAAAAAGACGTGCGACTCCAAGTGCATCCGTAGCAGCAGCAACAGCCAGATTATTGGAAAATTGAAAGGAAGTGCAAATAAGGCAGAGTGTGATACCGACTACAGCGGCAGCAGGCCGGCCTAAACGGTCAGCGACCAACTTGCAGGGCGTGGCGCCACCGACAACACCAATCCGTGCCCCCATCGTTACAAATGTGCCCATCAGCACACCGGTCATGATAAGCAGCCAGAGTAATTCATATCCGTAATTGGCTCCGACATTTGAGCTGATTAACAAACTTCCTGCTCCGAATACTACGCATGCGGTAATAAGTGCCGGTCCAATCGACTGCCACCATGGAGGACGTCGTTCGGAATTCGAATCTGCAAGTGACTCAGACATAAAATAATTCCCTGTAAACAGTATTTTTGAGTTGATTCAGTAAATATCAACATAAACATAGCGTTCATTTTTTTGAATATCAAGATATTTTTTTCTCGAACATCAGTGTTTTCTCTTATGTCTTAACCTAATATGACTTGAGAAATAAAGGCAGCTTGTTACAATCCGGTTATGAAAAGACTATATTGGACGAATCCCGAACTTTTCGAGACTGAAGTTGAAATCAAAACAATCACCGACTGCAAAGTTACTACCGACCCGGTTATATTCCATCCCGATGAAGGAGGCCAGCCCGCCGACACTGGTACAATCGATAAGGCCAATGTTACAAATGTTGAAATAATAAACGGCCAAATAGTTCATACACTCGATAAGCCTCTTGGCGATGGCAAATACATTGCCCGCCTAAACAAACAGCATAGGCTCTATACGGCAACTCAGCATACCGCTCAACACATCATATCAGGAATTGCCGAAAAACAATTCGACCTTGCAACAACCGGCGTTCATATTGGTTTTGAAAGATGCACCGTTGATTTCAACAAGAAAATCGATTGGCAAACCGTTAAAAACATTGAGAAGCAATCGATGGAAGTTGTTACTCTCAATATTCCGGTTGAAACCGTTTTTAACGACAAAGACGTTCGAATCAGGAGTAATTCCAAAGAAATAGAATCCGACACAATACGTGTGGTGAAAATTGGTGATTACGATAAATCAGCATGCTGCGGTGCTCATCTAAAGTCAACCGGTCATATTGGAATCATTAGAATATTTGACATCGAGAGCAAGAAACAAGGGGTGAGAATATTTTTCCTTGCCGGGGAAAAAGCTCTCGAACACTCACAAGCTGAGACATCTATCTTAAGAGAGCTTAGAAAATCAGCCGGCTGTTCCTCATCCGAGCTTCAAACAATCTTTGAGAAAGCCCTTGAGAATTCAAAAGAATCAGCCAAAGAAATAAACAGGTTATGGTCTCAGATGCTGCCTGATATTGCAAAGTCAGCTAAAGTAACCGAAGTCGAATCAAAAAAAATCGGAATTCAGGTTACCGATATTCCCAGGAATTTAATAACAAAACTCGCTGGCATGATGGCAGAAATATTTGACGGAGCCGGGATTGTTGTTAGTGATACAAATATTGCAATAAGCTCCAAAAATATAAATGCAAACGACCTGCTCAGGAAGATTCAAGATGCTATCGGAGGTAAAGGCGGCGGATCAGCTAAAGCTGCTAACGGAAAACTAAGCAGAACTGTAACAACCGACGAGCTTATATCGATTCTAAGTAACTTATAAAAAGAGCAGGATGAATCAGAGAATAAATCCTCGAAATATCTTGAAAGGCCATACATATGAGAAAGCTTTTGAGATTCATATTACTATGTACAATCGTTGTTTTTGCTGGGATATCATCCACCCAATGCACAACCTTTTCGAATGGCACTTTGGAGACTTATGATATAGTTATTTATGGCGGTACTTCTGCAGGTGTTGCGGCCGCTGTTCAGGCTAAACGTATGGGCAAAACCGTCGTCATCGCATGTCCGGAAAAACACCTGGGCGGGCTAACTGCCGGCGGGCTCGGCTGGACAGACTCAGGACGCAAAGAAGCCGTTGGTGGTATCGCACGGGAATTCTACCAGCGAATGAAGAAACATTATGATAAACCAGAATCCTGGATCTATCAGAAACCACAAGAATATTCCCGGTACCGCCCTGATGACGATGCAATGTGGGTGTTCGAACCACACATCGCCGAGCAGGGCTTCGAGAATCTTGTGGCGGAGTACAAGATTCCTGTCTATCGAAACCAGTGGCTCAACCGCAAAAACGGCGTCAAAAAAGATGGACAACGTATCACCTCTATCACTATGCTCGACGGCAAAACATATCGCGGCAGGATATTTATCGACGCAACGTATGAAGGCGACCTTATGGCAACCGCTGGTGTGAGCTATCATGTCGGCCGTGAGGGCAATGACGTTTATGGCGAAACTCTAAACGGCGTCCAAACACAAAATGCAACAAGTCATCAATTTACAAAGTCCGTCGATCCGTACGTTAAAACCGGCGATCCAGACAGTGGAATATTACCACTAATCCATTCCGGCTCCCCTGGAATAGAAGGCAGCGGCGACAAACGCATTCAGGCATATAACTTTCGTATGTGCCTGACCAAAGTGCCCGAGAATCGCATACCTTTCCCTAAACCGGATAACTATGACCCGATGCAGTATGAGCTGCTTGCCCGATACCTCGATAAAGGCTGGCGAGCCATATTCGCAAAGTTTGACCCTGCACCAAACCGCAAGACCGATACAAACAATCATGGCGCCTTTTCAACCGACAATATCGGTATGAATTATGACTATCCCGAAGCCACTTATAAGCGACGACGTGAAATAATCAAAGAACACGAGGACTATCAGAAAGGTTTAATGTGGTTTCTCGCATACGACCCACGCGTCCCTGTGGATGTACGCGAAAAAACAAGTCAATGGGGTCTTGCAAAGGACGAATTCAAAGACAACGGTCACTGGCCTCATCAAATTTATGTCCGTGAGTCAAGGAGAATGATTGGTGATTTCGTCACAACCGAGCTGCACCTGCGAAAAATAAAACCGACACCCAAGCCTATAGGTATGGGTTCCTATAATATGGACTCACACAATGTCCAGCGCTATGTCGATGAAAATGGCCACGCCCGCAACGAGGGCGATATCCAGGTCAATCCCGGTGGACCTTACCCAATATCATATGGCGCAATTATTCCAAAGGCTTCCGAATGCACAAATCTATTAGTGCCAGTCTGCGTTTCCTCATCGCACATCGCCTACGGCTCGATTCG
>JABMRO010000260.1 GCA_013202635.1 Planctomycetota bacterium | reverse complement strand
GCCTATAAGAAGGCCTACGAGATGGATAAAACCCTTACAGATGCGGTCTACAGGTTGGGCCTTCTGGCTATTAAGAACGATGACTCGAAAACGGCAGTTAAATACCTCGGCGCCCTTGCACGTAAAAAGGATGTATCGTTCGATGCGCTGTATAACCTCGGTGTTGCGCACGACAAGCTCAAGGATTATGAAAAAGCCGTTGAGAGTTTCAAAAAGGCGATAGCCGTCGAACCGAACTACTCAAAAGTCCATAAGCGTCTTGGTTACACCTATGAGGCGATGGGTAAGCGAGAGGAAGCTATGGAATGCTTCAAGAAGGCCATGGAACTGGAAGAAATATAGTAACAGAATACAGAAGGCAGAAGTCAGAAGATAGAAATTATGGCGATTCCTTTTAGAAAACCAAGCAGTACAAGACGTCGGGAGCAGGTACGAGTTAACCTGGGTCCGGAGCATTTCCAAAAGAAAAGGTGGTTCAATCTGCTCAAACGGTTTATTGCTGAACATTTCAAGGCCATCCTGATTACAATAACGGCAGTCGCTTGTGCATATATCAATATTCACTACTACAACCAACTGATAATTATGAAACAACAGGTTGGGAACATGCAGTCGCAGATAGAAGCGGGACTTCAGATGAGACGTAATGTCGTTTCCGGCCTGACGGCAGCGGTGAACAGGTTCATAAGCCATGAAGGAGAAGTATTCACTTCTGCGATGGAGACGAGGAAAGATTCCATGAGCGTTTCGAGTGATTTGAAAAAGCTTGTCGAATCGGCGAAGGACCTTTCGCAACAACAATTCAGTCCGGCCAGCCTGTCAAGGCTTATGGCCGTGGCTGAGAATTATCCGCAACTGGTTTCAAGCCAGCCATATAATGTGCTCGTTACCAAAATTGCGGATGTGGAAACTCAAATTTATGATAAAAGGGTTGAGTACAATGATGCGGTGAACACTTACAATACACGCCTGAGTACCTTCCCTGTGAATTTTGTCGGAAGAATGCTGCGTTTCCGCCTGCAGCCCTATTTCGAATGGAACAATAAGCCCGAGTGGGTATTTGAGGGGGAAAATCAAAACTTAGAAACAATGAAGCAAAATTCCCGTTCTCCGTAGTGCTACGAAAGATGAAAAGGAATTTATCCGGCACCAATTGCAGCTACTATCATTGGGACTGTTCCGAAATAATTGTTCTGCTAATTCGGCAACAAAACAATATGTACAGGATTCCACAATTTTAATTTTTTATATTTGACATTCGAGGTTTTCAGTCTGTGGCGGTTGCATGTAAACAATGTCATTGGTGTGCTAAGCATGTTGGTGTTCTGAATCTGTTTGGTAATACTTTTCTTCTTGTCATAAAGCTTTTGGGCGGCATATTCGGCAGAAGCCAGGCGTTGATTGCCGATGCAGTGCATTCTCTCAGCGATATAATAATATCGCTGATGCTCCTGGTTAGCTTAAAAATATCTTCTGTTCCGCCTGATGATGACCATCACTGGGGCCATGGCAACGTGGAGTATATCGCGTCAACCATAATAGGCGTATTGCTTATCTGTGCGGCTATCACCATTACTACGGCCTCACTGATATCAATCATTACAGGAAATATCAATGACCCCGGTATCCTGGCGGTATGGGCGGCTTTCATATCCATTATCACTAACGAACTTTTATTCAGGCAGGGTATATGTGTCGGCGAACAGATAAATTCGCCTGTAACGATAGCAAATGCCCGGGAGAAAAGGTCTGATGCTTACACTTCTCTTGCCGCCCTGATAGGTGTTTTCGGTGCAAGGATGGGGATTAAAGTTTTAGACCCTATCGCTGCTATTATTGTTGGTTTTATGATTGCCAGATTTGGATTAAATACACTTTTTGAAGGCGTTAAAGGCATATCCGACCGGTCTTTTGACAAAGAATTACTTGCTGACGTGAGGAAATTGATTCTAAATGAAAAAGGCATAAGAGATATACACCGATTGCGAGCCAGGCAGATTGGCCAGAAACATTGGATCGACCTTGAGGCAAAATTCGACCCTCAGATGAAAGTCTGTGATGCGAAAGAAACAATAGCTAATGTGAAGAAAAAAGTAATGGGCCATTTCGAAGACGTGGCTGACATCGTAATTATATCCCGTGTAGTAGAGCCGGAATTGAAAGAAATATAAGTGGCAGTTGCTTGTAAAGAATGTTATTGGTGTGCCAAGCATGTTGGAGGAATAAATCTCTGGGCCAACCTCGGGCTTCTTGTCGTTAAGATTCTCGGCGGCGTATTTGGCCGGTCTCAGGCGTTAATCGCCGATGCTGTCCATTCTCTCAGCGATGTTATAATAGCGATACTGCTTATTGTTGGCCTGAAGGTATCTTCGGCCCCGCCAGATGACGATCATCACTGGGGCCACGGCAATATTGAGTTTATCGTATCTGCCATAATAGGTATGGTGCTTGTTTGTACGGCAATAGCCATCACTATAGTATCATTGCTTTCGATTATTCAAGGGGATACATATAACCCTAGTATTATGGCAGTCTGGGCTGCAGCTATATCTGTTGTTGCCAACGAGATTATGTTCAGGCACTCTCTCTGTGCCGGCGAGCAGATGGATTCGCCTGCGATGATAGCAAATGCCTGGGAGAACAGATCCGACGTTTATTCCTCACTTGCCGTGCTGGTAGGTGTCTTTGGCGCAAGGATCGGATTTACAGTCCTTGACCCGATAGCAGCGATTATTGTCGGCATTATGATCGCGAAAAACGGTCTTAAGACATTGATATCAGGCGTTAAAGGCATAACAGATAGCTCCTTTGACAATAAAGCAATGCTTTCACAAGTAAGAGAGCTGGTTTTGAAAGAAGACGGCATAGTAAACGTAGGCAAGCTGCGTGCCAGAAAAACCGGGCAAAAAGTGTGGATTGACCTCGAAGCAATATTCAAACCGGAAATGAAGGTCGCTGAGGTGAAAAAAATAATCGGTAGTGTCAGAAAAAATATAGCGGATAAGTTTGAGAGGATTGGTGACGTCGTCATTGTATCCCGCGTGACAGAGCCGGAATTAAAGGAAATATAGCTATGATACGAAAAAAAGACAAAAAAAGGAAAAAGACAATAACGGATGACATGACACCCAGAGAAGCCGAATGGGTACTGGAATATAAAAAGCGTGTGTTGCGGCGCTGGGCCATAGTGGTAGGACTTTTGGCTCTTGCGGCTTTTGGCTTCCTTGCGATGACAATATTCGACCATTTCCTTAAAGGTGCACCCGACGGCGGACTCGAGATTAACTATAATAAGGTGGACGAAAAACTTGCCTGGCTTGGCTCGGAAATCCGGGATTTAGACGCCACTATCAGTGATGCTCTCCACTTAACCTCAACAGATGGTGTTCTGGTAAATAATGTAACGCCTGCCTCACCGGCCGATGAGGCAGGTCTTGCCAGAGGCGATGTTATCCTTTCTTTTGACGGCACGGACATAATTGATTCCTTTCAGATACAGGACCAGATTCGCCAGCGTGATCCGGGTGACACTGTCAAGCTTGTTGTTGATACTGTAGATGGCGGCAAAAGAAATGTTTATGTTACTCTTGGTGCCAAATCGGATGATACCGATGCAACTAATGCAAATATTAAAAAGGTAGCGGGTGCTCCTGATACAACAGTTTCGCCTGTAATGCAGACTCCGTGGGGGATATCTGTCTCGCCGTTGACAGACGAGGTCAGAGAGCAGTTTGATATACCCGCTGCTGAACAGGGAGTTGTCATTGTAGCAGTTGTTCAGGGAGGCCTTGCTGATTCGCAGGGCCTTGAAGTGGGCGATGTCATCGAAAGCATCAACCAAATGCCCACACCAAACCTTCGGTCTCTTTATCAGGCACTTCAAGACAATGAGAACGTCTTGATGGATGTTTACTCTCCTGATGACGCCAAAAGGTTTTTTGTAACGCTTCCTGATGAAGGCGGTTCGCCGCCGCAGGTTGTGTTGATGAGCTTTGGCGAAGAGGTTACAAAAACAAACAGAATAATTATTCCCGCTGATTCAGCCAGTATAAATGGAACAGTTTACTACCGGTTTGCTTCCGCTCCCTATTTTATTCTGTATGATTTAACCGAAAATAAAATTACGGCGATTCAGAATCCTTATGCCGCACAGATTCGTGGTATGGGGATAACTGTTGCACAGATGCTGATAGATTACAAAATTGATGCCGTAATAGTAGGCGGAATAGGCCCACAATCCTATGATACCTTCTATCTGGCCAAGGTTAAAGTCTATGGCCCGGTTTCAGGCAGCGTGCGAACCGTAATAACAAGTTATCAGTTGGAAAGATTGTCGGAATTAAAGGAAGCTAACCTGGGTGGGTATGGAAATTCATCTGTTGCCACAATTCCAACAGGAGGCTCACCATGGACAGAAGAGGATGATACTGACGATGAAGAAAGTGATGGCCTGGCCGGTCAGCCATCGGCTATTCCTCCCATGGGCAAACCGCTCGAACTTACCGCCCAGGGTGATGCCCGGGCAAGCAGGCCTGAAACTTGCATTTGTCCCAATTGCGGAGCAGAAATAACTCACCCGGCAAATACATCATGTGCCGACATGGTATGTCCCCTTTGCGGCTCACAACTCATGACTGCATCGCCGGGAACTGATTCAATTACCGGTACGGATATTACAAGCCAGCTTCCAGCAACGGATATTCCCACGACATTGCGGCCTATTGCTTTGACAGCCGGCAGCACAGTGGCGCCCACAAGCCCGCCCAGCAGAGTAGCTGCTATCCCCACAGCCAGCAATCTATGGGCACTAAGCAATCAGCCTGCAACTACGCCGGTACAACAAACAGCAGCCACTTCCACACAGGTTTCGGTGTGTATATGTCCACTGGATGGTACGACAGTGACTCATCCGATTGGAATTCCATGTGCAGCATTACAATGTCCTGTTTGCGGCGGAAGGATGGTAAGCAGCACCAGTGCCGCTGCCAGCACAATAACACAAACTGCCGGTATCCAAACCGGCGGCAAGCCTGATGATGTACCACCTGTTCAACAGACATTTTACTTAGTGCCAATAGCCGGCGGACCGCCTGAGGGTACCGGTGCTGCGCCGTCGGATGTTGGCATGGCGCCATCTGATGCGGGTGCTTCAACAGACGCCGGAGGAAGTGGCTCACCGCAGGGCGGCCGGTCAACAATATGTATATGTCCAGTAGATGGTACAACTGTTACGCATCCGATAGGTGTTCCGTGCGCAGCGCTTAAATGCCCTGTCTGCGGTTCTCGGCTTGTCAATGCCGACCCGGGGGGCACAACCGGCGGCGCTGCAACGCTAACTGCCGGGATGCTAACTGCTGTGACACAGACTGCTGGAACATTAACAGGCGGCAAACCTGACGACGTTCCGCCTGTTCAGCAGACATTCTACATACTTCCTGTTGGCGGCAAACCCGACGATGTTCCGCCTGTTCAGCAGGCATTCTACATACTTCCTGTTGGCGGCAAACCCGACGATGTCCCGCCTGTTCAGCAGGCATTCTACCTGGTGCCGGTAGCGAGCCAACCTGACGGTGTGCCTCCTTTAGGCCAGAGCACACAGTCAGTAACTCAAGGGCAACAGGTAGCACTTATACCGACAGCCGGCGGACCTCCTGAAGATATGGGCATGGGGGGAGCGGCAGGAGGACCATCTGATGGAACTGCGGTCGATGGGCCGGCACAGGGTGGCGGTCAGGCTAGTTCCGGTGCAGCTCAGAGCGGCCGGTCAACGTTATGTGTCTGTCCTATGTGTGACGTAACGGTAACGCACCCGATAGGTGTCCCGTGTTCGTCGCTTACCTGTCCTGTCTGCGGCTCTCGGCTGGTCAATGAAACACCTGGAGGGGCAAGTGGTGATACACCCGGTGGAAACATAATACCCTCAGCGGCAATGACGACTGCTTTAACATCGAATATAATTCAGGTGGCAGGTGCCTCCAATAAGGTGGTTATTCCATCTACGGGAAGATCGCTTAAATCAGATATTGCACAGTTGCTTGACGATGCTCGTTATTTCTTAATGTTTGGCCTGGGAACATATGATGTGGTGCCCAACCCATATTACAGAGACAAAAGAGCAACCGGTGCCGAAATCGGGCAATTTATAGTCTCTGAAGGTGGTGCCGTTGTTATATGTAATAACGTTAGTGCAAGCGCTCTTAAAGCACTCAAGGATCTGAAAGTCAGGGTTTATACCGGCTTCGTCGGTACGGTTCAGCAGGCCCTTGATATATATAATGACGGCAGGCTTAAGAGTTCTTCAACGGCGGGAGTGGTTCTTGATGACGATGAAGAAGAGCACGGAGGTGGCGGCCCACCTTCATCAAAGGATAAGAGAAAAGATAAGGATGAAAAAGACGAAGCGGAGATATTTTAGTGACTGACAGTAAACTCGAAAAACTTATAAAAACAAAGAAACAATCGAAAGTCAATGTCATTATAGTCGTATTGGTTATCGGATTCATCGTTCTTATAGCATGCCAGTTGATCTTTTTCGGCTTAGAAATACAGGAAAGAACCCAAACGACCAGTACTGTTCGGGATGGAACAGCCGGTACCGGCAGCGGTGACATTACGCTAACAGCCGATGATATAGTGCTCGTTTCATGTTCCGATGACGACCTTACAGACGCCGTAGCAGCAGTAAGGAGATCTGTTGTTAATATAGATGTAGCTGGTGGGGATGTTGGTTCTGCCAATGCCAGGAAAGGGCCGCCTCTGACTTTTGATATGCCATCGACGGCAGCCCTGGCAGCAAACGAAGAAACTCTTGGTTCGGGCGTTATTGTTGACGCTCGTGGGTATATTCTTACCTGCTATCACTTAATCAAAGACTATCCCAATGTTAGCGTAACAGTTTTCAGTTCCAGTTCTGTTCGCCAGATATATAAGGCAAATGTAGTCGATGTGGATATCGCCAATGATCTTGCGGTACTGAAGATAGAATCGGACAGACCCTTGCCGGTAGCGAAACTGGCAAACTCAGATATGGTCAGAGTAACCGATACGATTCTCACGATCGGTTCGCCTTTTGGTTTCGAGCATACAGTAACAGGAGGTATTATCAGCGATAACAAGCGAAGTATCGTTATTGGTAATACTGTCTATGAAGATATGTTCCAAACCGATGCTGCTGTAAACCGTGGCAGCGCCGGCGGTGCACTAATAAACGGTGAGGGCCAAGTGGTTGGTGTCAATACCGCTATTGCGTCTCCGTCGGGATATTTTACCGGTGTCAGTTTTGCCATACCAATAAACAAGGCCAGGCCGTTATTGCTAAAGGCAATTGATGGCTGAGGATCTGATGTCACGGTTTTCCTGTCAGCTTGGCGAGATTATTGATTCGCAGGCTCTGAAGGCAGACGCCCTTCATCATCGAAGCGATGTAATCGCTACCGCCCTGGTAGCCGTTGCACTCAAACGGTAAGAGAAATTATCTCGGAAGACAAAAGGGTAAACTCATTTCATGATTTAAGAATCGTAGGTTGCGATGTGAATAAATGCAGCTTAGTCTTTGATATTGCCTTAGAGGAAGATGCGGACGACCAGGAAACTTATGATATCATTCGCTTAATAGCCGATAAATTAAAAAAGATGTTCCCTGAAATGAAAACCGTTATTAAAGCTGAACCAAAGTATGCTTACAGTTTGTAATTATTGCTTATTGGATTGTAAACATGGAAATAAGTAAATACGAAACAGTCAGTTTGAAAGAAATAAAGAAATGGGAGAAGGACAAACATAGGGGCTTTCATAAGAAAGTCCTCGATGTTGTTTCCAGACCAGTGGATTATGTTCTCGGTAAGATTGGGCCTAAAAAACTCAAAAATTTTGAAAATGCTGTTGAAAAAACCATTCAGAATCTGCTAACCACATCAACCTGTACAATCGATCCCGAAGATCTGATACAAAGAGCACATGCTCACGGTGTGATGATAAAAGACCTGTCTGAACTAAGAAATTGTGATTTGGGATTGTTAGACGATTGTAACCGCAAACATATAAAATTCCACGAGAAAGCAAGTGCAATACAAGGTGCAGTGGGTGGTCTTGGGGGCATAGTAATGGCAACGATGGATCTAACAGCACTTTTAGTTCAGGATTTTCATATGGTTCAGGAAATCGCACTTTGCTATGGTTACGATCCAAACGACATTATCGAGAAAGAGATAATACTAAGAATAATCGAAATCGGTGTTGGCGGCTCAGAGATAAAATTCAAGGCCTTAAAAGAGATCGGCTCCTTAAAGAGAATCAAAAGCAAATCGCCCGACCAAATCACAGCCCAAAAAGGTGTTTCGGTTCTGGGTTCAAAAGCCTTAGAGGAATACATCGAACACCTGACGGCAGCTTTGATCGTTCGCCTGGTGCCGCGTGCCCTGCCTGTAGTATCAATGGCGGTAAGTGCTCATTCGAATCACGAAATTATAGAGCATTCGGGACAAGCAGCTTTTATGGTCTATAGAAAGCGATTCATTGAAAGGAAAAAGAAAATAATAGTATGACGATATAAGAAATAGAACAAATAGGAAGGGGTATTAGCAATGGAAATAACTGATTATTACTGTCCGACAACCGTAACAAGTACGCTTGGTTACTCCATGGGTCGGGCCGTCGGAGCTGCAAGGATAGTAACAGTCGAAGCCATCAATCCTGTTAAAGCCGGTGCCGCCGTGGCTGTTGTGTGGGGAGGCATAGCTGCTCTGCTAAATGCAAGAAAATATAAACAGGGTAGGATAACCAAGCGAAATGCCGTTCTTGATACGGCCGGGGAAGGCGTAGGTCTGGGATTAGCTGCCAGCCTTGGGTTATTGGCAAGTAATGCAGCAAGAGCTTCCGTTCTGGTTGCCTCTACCACTTTGCTTATTCCGTTTACCGTAGGTGTCGCCGTAACATCAGGTGCGAAGGTGATATGGAATTGCAGCACAAAGAAACATCTCAAATGTCAAGCAAAACCATTGTAAATAAAATGTGTGTATTGTCTATCATAGCCTCAAAAAGGCGAGGCTCTGTAAAACCCCGCATCCAGTTATACGGATTACTTTTTAATCTCATTTGCGATTTCCAGTACGGTTATAATTAGCTTTTATAAATCAGCAACAACATAGTTATATGTCGAAGATGCTCCTATTTGTAAGCGCAAGATAAAATCGACAAGCATAATTCAGAATAAACAAGTGAGGTAATTACGCTGTGGAAAATAAAAAAACAAAAGGCAAGCTAAGTGCTCTATGGGCCTTTCTATTCGGCATAATACTTATGTTAGGTGTATATATCCTGTTTGAATCTGCGCCAAACAGACTGAGGTCAGGCTCTACAGATGATACTACGGATACAACAACCGACATTGTAAAGACTACCAATATTGTGCAAACCGCTGCCGTCGAAGGTGTCTCTGTTCGGCCTTCAGTCATTGTAGGTGTAGAGGTTCTTTCAGTCAATTCCATTATTGCCGAGCAGTTGTCACTGCCAGGTGAGCACGGTGTTCTTGTAAACCGTGTTCTTGATGGCTCTCCTGCACAAGCGGCTGGGCTTCAAAGAGGTGACGTCATACTATCTTTGGACAGAAAGGCAGTAGAGGATATCGATGGCTTCAGGCAACTCTTAGCCGCGTACAATCCCGGCGACAATGTGAGAATAGCTTACATAAGAAATGCTCAAAAGGATACGGTGTATGCCCGGCTTGCAGCGATTCCTGACAGTTTGGCGACAGCCCAGACTGACAACTCGACGAATACGGACTGGGGTGTGTCGCTCTCAAATATTGGTTCAGCCGTGCGGAATTCGCTTAATATCCCCGCTGATACAGGCGGTGTTGCGATTTTGTCAGTAACACCAGGCGGTGCAGCGGACGAGGCAGGTTTGCAGCCGGGAGATGTGATCACAGGTATTGATCAGACTCCGGTATCCGGTATGGACGAATTTTTCAGTGCGTTATCAGCCGACAATGACAATATAGCCCTTCTGGACGTTTACAGCCAGGGCTCAGTACGCTATGTGCCGCTTGATTCGTCCGGCATTATTGACACTGCTGATACCACACCGACTCAAACGCAGACCTTGCGTCAGAGAATGATGTCTATGCTTACTGGAGGAATACCATTTACTGATGACGACGATGAGGAGGAAGAAGGACCCAAAGGCGGCAAATTCGCCCAGGATGACGATGTTCAGCTTACAGCGGACAATGCCGCTTTCAACAGGCCGACTACAGTGCCGGGAGATGAGAATACCGGCGGAGATACTACCAGTACCACAGGCATGAACAGGCCGTCTTCTGTACCGCCACAGTCAAGTGGGTCGGCAAATGATACTGTACTATTCATAGGGCTGTTAATACTCTTGATACTATATCTTTCCTACAGGGAATATACCAGGCCGGCGGAGGTGAAAATAGATGACAGAGGATAGACAACAGACGACAAAAAAGAAAAAAAACTTATTAAAGAGGGTACTCATCTCCTTCCTCATAAGGCCACCAATTATCCTGATACTTCTTCCTCTGTGTCTGCTTTTATTAAGCCGCGGAGAAACTGAAGAGTCAACGGTTGATGAAAGATTTGGCCTGTCTAACTCGATAAAATCACCTTATAAAGATGCCATAAAAGGTACTTATGTTTATTCGTTTGCCTTTTGTGGCGATCCTCATATGTATTCTAAAGGCGATGGCTGCTTTAATGACCTTGACAGGGCGATCAAACTAAAGAAAATAAGATTTGTTATATTTGGCGGAGACCTGACATACCTTGGTGAAGAAGCTGAATATAGTAATTTCATCGATCACATTAATGCACTGACATCACCTTCGTACTCTGCATTGGGAAATCATGACATCTACAATGGCGGGTGGTCATATTACTGGAGATATCTGGGACCGTCAGCATATTCCTTTAACGGCGGCAACGCAAAATTTGTTGTAATCGATTCTGCGAGCGGCAGGATAGGCGAGGCACAAATGGAATGGATTCAGGATCAACTGCGGAACAATAAACAGCCGCTTCTCTTTGTAATAAGCCATATGCCGATATATGGGGACTCGTATGGCGTATATGAATTTCCCGAAACAGAAGAAAAGCAGCAGCTCATAAGGCTTCTTGAGAAATATGAAGTAGATTTTGTCCTGCAGGGCCATTATCACGGTTTCGTCGATGTTACAAACAACGGTGTCCGTTATATTACCTCAGGAAGTTTTTCAGACGGCCTTCTGGATTCGGGTCAGCGGCATTTCCTTTTGCTTAACGTAAACGGCCCTGAAGTCACCATAGAGCAACTGCCAGTTGGTGAAGACATACCGGTTCAATATATGGATGGAGAAATTTAGAATATTCGATCTAAAGGAAGGTAAAGAAAATGGATAACAAGAAATCAGAATTTTCGGAAATTGTTGCGGATATGTCCCAGTTTGCCGGTGCTTTGTCTGGCGCTGCGGTAGTTGCCGGCAAAAAATTAATACGCTACGTTAACGACCTGACGATAGTAGATACGGTTCTTGAACCGCCTGCTGATGAGAAACAAAAGTCTGAGGCGAAAAGCAGCAAAATAAACACGGAAGTTAATTAGAGAAAGTTAAGGACGATGGGAAACGAAGAAGCAAAACACTTAGGAGTCCTCAGCTCTGTATCAAAGTGTGCAGGCCCCAGTATCGGAACGACAGCGGCTGTCGGCAAAAAAACAACCGGCACTGTTGCCGGCGGTCTGGCTGGTGCGAAGCATTTACTTGCCCGGCCAGTTGATGAAGAACTGGACATTGATTTGGACGAACAAAGTGAACCTGCTTTTGAACCCGAACTGGAAACTCAAAGCCGGTGTTCCGAAGATGATGAATCGGCCGACATAGTTACCAGGCTGGAAGCTAATCTTACCAAGACTCGGGGCCTGTTGGCTGAGATGCAGGAACAGGCAGAAAAAACAAAATCAGAACTTTCAGCACAAATCACTGATCTTCAGACTCAAAGGGATTCTCTTATTTTTGACCTGGAACAAACAACAAAAGAGGTTAATGATTCAAAGAGCATAGAAGCTACATTGAGGGCACGGGTTACTGCATTAGAATCAGAACTTGATGCGGCAAAGGGCAAATCAGAAAAACCCCGCAATCCTGTGATACACGCGAAGCCTCAATTATTGTCGGAGGCTGAAATTGACCAGGCAGGTCAGGAACTTCAGTTGTACAAACAAAAGCAGGATGAAATAGCAGGGACGGTTGAGCAAAATCAGGAGATTTCTGAAAAAATCAGCCATCCTGAAGGTGATGTAAAAGTAGAAAAGACAATTGATGAACAGCTACCCCAACCGTTAGTAGATGAACCTGAGGTTTCGGTACTGGAAGATGTTGATGTCGCAGAAACTGAACAGGTCGAGTTGCCTCAGCAGCAGGAAGTTGAGTCTTCAATTGAAACAACGACTGTTCAGTCGGATGAACAAGAACAGGCGGAGACTGAAATAGAGGAGTTTATACCGACAACTGCCGTGACGGAAGCCTCCGTTTTGCCTGATGTGACATTTGAGGAAGCGAAAACCGCTGATTTTACTTCTGTCACCGAAAAGATAATCTTTATCAAGGCTTTGTCTGACATAAACAGTCATGATGAAGCAACTCGTATAAATGCGGTAAAGACAATGGGCGGCATACACCATGAGTTCTCGGTCAGAACTCTTGCTGCCCAAATGACAAGCGAACCCGAAGCACAAATACGGGCCGAGTGCATTAAGGCCCTGGCAGCACTGAATATGAAAGAAGGATTGCCGGCAATCGAGCGGGCTTTGACTGAACAGGCAGTTTCGGTTCGCTTAGCTGCTGTAAGGGGTTTGTACCGCTTGGCTGGTGCGGAAAGTGCCCCGGCACTGGTACGTATGCTTTGTGATGAGGACGCAGATGTTCGCCGAAGGACAGCCACCTGTATTCGCTGGCTGGGCAAGGAAGACCTCGCTGTAGAGTTGGTTCCACTGCTGGATGATAGCAGTGTTTCAGTCAGACGTGCTGCAGTTGAGGCAATGGGTAATCTGCGTAACAGGAAAGTAGTCTCTGACCTTATTGAACATTTGAGCGACCCTGAGAAGAGGGTATGCAGGGCTATTACTGCTGCCCTGAAGACAATCACCGGCAAGGAAATGAGCGAGACGTTTCCAATAGATGAAAAATCATTTCGGCGTCTGGTTGCACGATGGCAACAATGGTGGAAGGATGAATCTAAGGTACTCTGTTGAATGTAAAACAACAGAAGCCTCCTTGTGTTACCAAGGAATGATCTGGTCTGATTAAGAAGCTAAAAGCATGAGCGAAGATAAATAAGGATTAAGGTTTTGAGTAATAAAGTGCGATTTGATAAATGTCCGAAGAATTACGTTAAGTGGACCATAGTTGTAACAGGTATGGTGTCCGCTTTTGTTGTTTACCTGCTATATTCAAATGTGATGGGCCTTGACCTTAATCTCCCCGGAGCCGAGGTGATCGGCGAATTCACAGAAACAATCGAACAGGGAACAATCATTAAAACAGCCGCAGAAGAACAAGTATCTCCTTCGCCGTCTGTTTTTCTCGGAGTAGCGATTGTTTCCGTCGATGAAGTTATTGCCGGTCAATTGGGTATAAACGATGAGCACGGCGTTCTTGTAAACAGTGTTATTCCTGATTCGCCGGCGGAAAAAGCCGGTCTTCAAAGAGGCGATGTCATCGCCGTCATAAATAGCAGCGCCACAAAAGATATAGATACATTCAAAGAGATTATGGCAACATTGAGTCCCGGCGATACTGTCAGAATTACGTACGTAAGAGATGGCAAAAAGAACCGTACATATGCGGTGCTTGCCGAGTCGCCGCCCATCATAATGACTGCCCAGACCACTGAGACGGCATCAGATGATTCTGACTGGGGAGTATCACTATCGGCGATTACTTCAACTCTGCGTGACACATATAACATTTCCAATAATGTAGATGGTGTCGTGGTCTTATCGGTGGTACCCGGCGGTGCGGCCGACGAGGCGGGACTTGAGCCTGGTGATGTAATTGTCGGCATCGATGGAACATCCATCTCCGATCTTGATGACTTCTTCAACACCGTCGCATCTGACGAAGACGACACCGCACTTCTCGATATTTACACTCAGGGACAGTTCCGTTACATCCCCATAGCTTCAATAGAAACTGATGATTTAATCTGTGGTACAGACGAACCGATCCCGATGGAACAGTTACCAGCTTATGAAGGTCTGTTCCGAGCGGTACCATTGGTTGGCGTTGCAGGTTTAGGTTTTGCCCTACTTGGTTATTTTTCTCTTTTCGGGTATCCAGCAGGTACTAAAAAAATGCAGGCTATTGCCGAGAAAATCCGCTCAGGTACGGCGGTTTTTCTGAAACAGGAATACAAGATAACCGCAATTTTCCTCGTGATATCTTTTCTTGCCATTTGCTTTACACTCTGTCTGTCGACAGCTATCGCTTTTCTGGCAGGCTCAATCTGCTCAATGCTCCCCGGCTGGATAGGTATGAAAGCAGCTACCACCTCAAACGTACGAACATGCCAGGCTGCCAAGGAAAGCGGTCTCCGCAAGGCCTTAAATGTCGCTTTTCAGGGCGGCTCTGTTATGGGTATTTCCGTGGCATCTGTTGGTATCATCGGCCTTGGTACTTATTCTCTTTTAGTACTTAACAGCGATAACCCTGAGACTTTGCCTTATATCGTTGCCGGCTTTTGTCTGGGTGCTTCTTTCTTCGCACTGTTTGGCAGAGTTGGCGGTGGGATATTTACCAAAAGTGCCGACATCGGGGCTGATATGACAGGTAAGATTGAATACAACCTGCCGGAAGACGACCCCCGCAATCCGGCGGTAATCGCTGATAACGTCGGCGATAACGTCGGTGACGTTTCCGGTATGGGCTCGGATCTTTTCGAATCTTTTACAAGTTCTACGGTGGCTACGATTATCATGGCCCTTAGAATGGGCGAGTTAAAATATGTGATACTGCCGCTTGTGTTGATAGCAGTAGGCCTTATCTGCTCTTTGTTGAGCATCGCGGTGAGCAAGTTCCTGAGCAGGCGTGCTGAACCACAGGCCTTTCTGCGGAATGTAGTTTATGTTGCCAACGGACTGTTCCTCATCGGGGCTTTCATAGCAATTATTGCCATAACAGGCGAGTTCAGCCTCTTTCTGACGGTTGTAACGGGGGTTCTGTGTGGGCTTCTGATTGGTCTTGAGACAGAGTACTTCGGTTCCGGATGGCCAATCAAATATATCGTAGATATGTCGAAAACAGGAGCCGCTACGAACATAATCGCTGGCTTAGCGGTAGGTTTTATAGGTGCACTTTTACCTATCATTACAATATGTGCGACTATAATCATAACACTATTGCTGGCCGGACTCTATGGGATAGGACTTTCAGCAGTGGCAATGTTGGCAACAATGGCAATCATTATGTCTATCGATGCTTACGGGCCGATTGTCGATAATGCAGGCGGAATAGCGACAATGAGCCGGGCAGGAGAAAAAACCCGGCGGATTACAGACAAGCTGGATGCTGCCGGAAACATTACCGCTGCTATAGGAAAGGGCTTTACAATTGGTGCCGGCATTATAACCGCGGTAGCTCTATTTGCGGCTTATATCGGCGGTACGAAATTAGCCGATGCCGAGTTGTTCACCCCTACAGTACTTGTCGGCTTGTTTCTTGGATCTGTTTTGCCGCTTTTCTTTGCCGCCTGGACCATGGGGGCGGTAACCAGAATAGCAAACAAACTGGTTATTGAGGTTCGCCGGCAGTTCAAAGAAATTAAAGGCTTATTGACCGGTAAAGCAGAACCGGATTCTGATAGATGCGTAGATGTCATTGCCAGAGATTCATTGATGGCTACGGTTGTGGCTGGGATAATTGCTATTGCTTCACCATTCGTTGTGGCCTTTACGCTTGGTGTAGAGGCCTTGGGCGGCTTTTTAGTTGGCGCAATGATTGTAGGATCGGTATTAGGTCTGAGTATGTCTATTGGTGGAGGCGCATGGGATAACGCCAAGAAATGGATTGAGAGCCATCGTGAGGATGGCGATAATATGGAAGTTGCTTATAAAGCAGCGGTGGTCGGGGATATGGTGGGCGACCCATTTAAGGATGTTTCGGGACCGGCTATGAATATACTTATCAAGCTTATGATTACGATTTCCCTGGTGTTCTGTTCAGTCCTTTGCTCGGTATAAAGGGGTCAAAGTGAATTTTGCAGATATCTGTTGTAGTGTTGCCGATTACATGGGCCGGCTTACAGGTAAAAGTCATAATGCGCTGTCGTCAACCCAGAAAAAGCTGAAAGACTCAACGCAAGCTCTGAATCCGAAGAATCTGCCGGAGAAGATTCGCAATGCCATTTTCAAGAAACTCTCGCAAACGCTATACAGGCAGGCTGAATTCATGATGGGCAAGCTTTCAGAGCGAATGGAAACAATAGATGAGGTTGCCAGGCCGTTTTATGAAAAAGTTAACGCCTTGATTGCTCACGGCCCAGTCAGCGAAGCCCAGTTATGGGAAGCTATGAATTCAATCGAAGCTGCCAAAAAACTGAGCAAAGAGGAAAAGGTTTTATTAGTAACCATATTCGGGCAAATCGCCGGTGTCCAGAAACCAAAATTTGTCAATGCTACCGTTGTCGAAGAAGACAGCTCTGCTAACCCTAAATCCAAATCTCGATTAGACGCCGGCACAAATGGAACCAATTAGAAAAAAGCTAAGTTTCTTACTGATTGAGGCCGCCCACAAAGACATAAAAGCTTTGGACACGCAGTCTCCCTGTGCAAAACAATTAAGCGAAATTGAAAATCTTGACGAAATTATCGCTTAAGAAATCGAAAAAATATGTAAAGTTGTCACTCTGACCGAAATAGCAAGGATTCTTTTTCCGGTAGCTCGATTAAAGCATCTGGTTGGAAAAGAGAGGTAATAAAGAGCGACATTAAGAAAGTGGCCAAGAAGATGGCGGCAAAAGCTGAAGCCAAATCAGGCCCGCTGAAATTGCCACAATCCTGTCATCATATACTTTTAGGTATTTAGTTCTACCCGGGAATTAGTATGGGTCTCAATGATATTTCATGTAGTTTGGGTCGTGGCATGGGAAAGCTCGTAGGGGGAACTCGTAAAGTTTTGTCCTGGCCAGGAAACACCCTGAGCAAAGCGATAGAGAAACTGCGTTCCATCTTCCCAAGAGCGAAGGTTCGAACTATAGTAACCGAGGAATTAATACGTCTGATGGAGGCCGAAGGACTTGCCGAAGAAAAGCT
>JABMRO010000259.1 GCA_013202635.1 Planctomycetota bacterium | reverse complement strand
GAGTAGTATAAGATGACGAAGAAGAAAGTCGAATTTGGCGATTTCCAAACACCACTTGCTCTGGCGCAAGATGTTGTAGAATTAGCAAGAAAGGTGTATCCCAATCCATCATCCATACTTGAGCCTACTTGCGGATTAGGGGCTTTCATAAAAGCATCTGTCAAGCTATGGCCCCATTCAACCAAGCACTATGGTTTCGACCTGAACCAGGAATATATCGCTGTCTTAAAAAAGGAGTTTGCCAATAATAAACACTGCCAAGTCGAAATGTCGGATTTCTTTACCAAGGACTGGAAACGCTTCTTTGAAAAAAACAGTGCTCGCTGGCTGGTGATTGGAAATCCACCCTGGGTAACAAATTCAACCCTTGGCGCATTGGAAAGCAAAAACCTGCCGGTTAAAAGCAATTTCCAGAAGGTGAATGGCTTTGAAGCCAAAACGGGAAAGGCGAACTTTGATATAGCAGAATGGATACTAATGAGGCTAATAGGCAGTCTCCAAGAATCCTCCGCCTGTGTGGCAATGCTCTGTAAGACAGCGACTGCAAGAAAAGTGTTGCGCCATTTTTGGAATAGAGATGCTAATATTCACAACACCTCGATTCACAGGATAGATGCCGCAAAGCATTTTGGAGTTTCGGTAGAAGCATGTTTGTTCTTAACATGTGTCGGATGTAGTAAAAAACAGAATGATGCCAAGTTGTATTCAGGCCTTAGCTTTGAAAACCAAATTGGGCATATAGGCATAGCTAATGATGAATTGATTGCTGATATTGACCTTTACGAGAAGTATAAACATATAGACGGAGACACCATATACGGGTGGAGATCTGGCCTAAAACATGATGCCGCAAAAGTAATGGAGCTAAGAAAGTCTAATGGAAAATATGTAAATGGACACAAAGAACATATCGAACTGGAAGATAAATATGTCTTCCCACTGCTTAAGTCGTCAGATATTGCGAACCAAAGACTAAAGCCCGAAAGATATGTAATTGTCACACAAAGAAAAACCAGTGACGACACAAGCCACATTAGAACAAATGCTCCAAAAACGTGGGCTTATCTTGAAAAGTACAGCGGAAAACTGGATACAAGGAAAAGTATAATATATAGAAAACGCCCTCGCTTCTCCGTTTTTGGAATTGGTGATTACAGCTTCTCGCCTTGGAAGGTTGTAATTTCAGGTTTATACAAGAATTGTGTCTTTAGTGTTATTGGCAACGAGAATAAGAAGCCAGTGATGGTTGATGATACATGCTATTCCTTACCCTGCCGGAGCAGAAAAGAAGCTGCCTTAGTATGTGATCTACTGAACTCAGACCCATGTAAGAACTTCATCAAGTCCTTAGTTTTTCTTGATTCCAAACGACCTGTGAATATTGAGTTGCTTAAGAGAATTGACCTTAGTGCGTTGGCAAAAGAATTCGGCCGGTATGACGAGTTTCTAAAGTGTAATCATTCTTCTGGAGTATTATTTCCGCATACTTGTGGAGTGTTATTCCCGCATAGATGAAATATAATACTCTCACCAACTCCGACCTGCTACGCTCAACAATCCATTCCCTCCACCCCCATTTACCAGTAGAATCCATTCACTCGGCGACTTTTCCCCAGATCCTCACTCGTCTGGGCCGAATCGCCCCGCTAAATCTGACTTGAATGATAAGGAGATCAAACTTAGATGAACGCAACAGTCAAAATAACCGCAGCACTATTCATATTGCCCTCAGCACTAACGATAGCAAGCTTCGCCGCCGAGCCGCCGGACTGGGAGAACCAAGCCATATTCGACATCGGCAAAGAGCCGCTCACCACATCTTTGCATCTCTTGCCTGCCCCTTGGGGGCGGCCTTTTTCGCAGCTAATACTTCTCGTACCTTTGTCCTTTTTCACGACTGGATCCGCTTTAAGGCCGAATATCGCCATCCTTCTTGCTTTTGGGACCTTTTGTGCTTTTTCGCGGCTAATGCCCGTTTTCGGCCAAAAAAAAATAAAAAAAGGTTTGTGGATACCCCTCCAAACCGCTATTATACCCGCCTAAAATGAAAATGAACACGATTTCATGATGACGCCTTTTGTCACCGACGTCGGGACAATGGTGGTGCAAAGATAAATATTCCTATTCCATTTAGGAGGAACAATAAGTGAGTGCTGATGACGTAAACATTCAAGCAATCCGGGATAAGGTAATTGACATTATCAGCGAACAGATGGGCGTGGACAAGGCGGAAGTATCACGCGATACATCGTTTATCAACGACCTAAACGCCGACTCCCTCGACACCGTCGAACTCGTTATGGAAT
>JABMRO010000258.1 GCA_013202635.1 Planctomycetota bacterium | reverse complement strand
TTTATTAACAGGCGAATATCTGCACGTTGTCGATAACAAGAGCAGAGTCCTCATCTCGAACAAGCTGAGAAGTCAGATTGATGTCGATGAGCACGGCAGCAATTTCTATCTTGTCCTGGGGGCCAACGGCATACTTTGTTTGTACCCAGAAAAGTATTTCGAGCAGATAGCTCTTGCAGTTACACCAGGTACTGCCGCCCCTGATGAGGCTGTAGCGTTCGAGCGAATCAGCTTTGCTTTGGCCAGTAAGGTGGAACTGGACAACCAGGGCCGGTTACTTTTGAACGAAAGACTGCGAAAGAGGGCGGGCCTGAAAGACCAAATTACCCTAATAGGCGTTAGAGACCATATCGAACTGTGGAACACTGAAAACTGGGAACAATATCTTTCAGACCATATGGCTCAATATCAGAAACAGGTATCGCAGGCACGACAGGTTGTCCTGTACGAGCGGAACGAAGAAGATGTTTAACTTTTTTAATGGAGGCAGAATGATTGGAACGGATTCAAATCATTGTCGGATTGTTGCCGGAAGTCTCGTCGGTGAAAGAGAGGTTGATGAACGGACCTTCTCCTCCCTGTCAATTCTACGTGAACGTTTGGAACGATTGAAGAAAATCGACGGGACTTTTTCCGGCATTGAATTTTCACCTGTGGTTAATGAACTTCAGGAACAGAAGAGCAAAGTAGCTGTAGGCTGATTCGAGGTGCTTTGCTCCTACTGCGGGTCTTTGATGTGTGTGTTGAGTATTGCGTCGGGATGCATCGCAGTGCGATACAATACACGATATGAGAGATGATATACGCGATACGATAGAAGTGAATGGCTCGATAACAGAGCATATTCCGGTTCTGGCTAAGACGTTAGCCGAGCAGATAAAATTGCCACCGGACGGCGTAATGGTCGATGCGACCACAGGACAAGGAGGTCATAGTTATCTGTTCGGAAAGACTTTGGGCCCTGAGGGAGTAATCGTAGGTCTTGATGTTGATAAAAATTCTATCCAAAGGGCCCAATTTAAATTAAAAGGGCTTTCCTGCAGGGTCATTTTGCTTCAATCGAATTTTTCACGAATCAGTGAGGAGGTCCACGAGCAGGGTATAGAGAAAGTCGATTTCATATTAGCGGATTTGGGGCTTTGTTCGACACAATTGGCTGACAGGCGGATGGGGCTAAGTTTTCTTCAGGATATGCCTCTTGATATGAGAATTGATAAAAGAATAAAGCGGACTGCTGCCGATATAGTTAATAAGGCAGACGAAAAAACTCTGGCCGATTTGATATACGAATTCGGCCAGGACAGAGCCTCACGGCGAATTGCACGTTTTATAGTGCGTGAACGTAAAAACGGGCCGATAAGTACGACCGTCCAACTGTCAAAGATAGTATGCAGGGCGCTGGGAAAGGCAGGCCAAGGCCGGAGAAGCAGGATACACCCGGCAACAAGGACTTTTCAGGCGCTGAGAATCGCGGTCAACGACGAATTGGAGAATTTGAAGAGACTGCTTAATTCGTCACCGGAGCTGCTGAGCAACAACGGCTATATAGCGGTCATTAGTTATCACAGCCTTGAAGACAGGTTAGTTAAATACAATTTCAAAGAAAACGAAAAGGACAGTATTTACAGGGTCATTACAAAGAAACCGATTGTGCCGACGCGAGAAGAAATTGCCGAAAATCGACGAGCAAGAAGTGCAAAATTAAGAATTGCACAGAAACAATAATATTATAGTGCGTATTGAGCATTACAAAGTGATGCGATACGCAAAAGAAAATGGAGTTTCATTATGACTTCTGACGCCAAAGTTGGGTTGCTTTTAGGATTGTTTTTTATATTTGTCATTGCATTTATCATTAACGGTCTGCCGCGTTTTCGCTCTGAGTCAAACAATAATGAGCTGACAACTATGGCCAACTCTCCCAATGACTCTTATATCGGGTCTAATGAACGTAAAGCTCAGGCAGCTTTTCGTCGAGAAAGGCCGGTACAAATCAGAAGAGAGAGCGTTGTTGAAGCTCAAGAGTCCACAAGGGAGGAAGGTAAAGTTCGATACAAGAGGCCATTGTCTCGGGATAATGT
>JABMRO010000257.1 GCA_013202635.1 Planctomycetota bacterium | reverse complement strand
GTTCAAAACCCAACTTGGCGTTTGCGGTAAGATTAGCCATGAGTTTGTCCGTCTGTTCGGAAGGAAATTCACTGAGGAAACTGACAGGGTCTTTTCTTTTGCCCTTTAGCGTCAGACCTTCCGGAAGAAACGGAGCAACAATAGTGCCGAGAGCCGACCAGTCATACTCTAACTCCGCTTGTCCGGTCAATTTAGTCTTGCCGGCTTTACTAAACTTATTAAATTCGCCTTTACGAATTTTTATTTGCGGGCTTTCCAGTTGTAATTTTTTGACATTAATAGTTTTTTGTTTGGGATTTATCTCAGCTTCAAAAACAAGGGAGACTTCATTCGGCTCAAAAGGCTCCTCGCCGGGATAAGTGAGCTTTAGAGCTTTAATTTTTGTCAAGTCGGTTGTTACTTTGTAGATGTTTTTATCCGAACTTATGGAGATTGTTGATTCGGCGATACCTGCAAGCTGTGTTTCTTTAGGTAAAGAAGCAAATAAAACCGCAAATGGCTTCACTTTTTCAAGGTCAACATTCTTAGCAGATATATCCATGCTTACAGGTACTTGCGTATTTCCACCAATTGGAAGAACGGCCTGGTTTATATTGATTTGGCCCAGACTCGCATTGGCCTCAATAGAATTAAAGGTCAGAACGTTAGTCTGTCTGTCCACAGCAAAAGCAAACTTAATATCTGCCCCTGGCTCTTGCGCTGTGATACCATCCGTTGTAGCTATGCGAAGATTTTTAACCTGTGACAAACCTCCGCCCGTTATCTCGCTTTTACCAACAGACAATGTTCCTTGTTCAACAATTTCGCCAGCTATCTCGTATTTACCTAAATCTACGAACTGTCCGAATTCCGATTGCAGTTTTTCCAGGTCAACATAACCATTATATTTAAGCTGTTCAAGAAGTCCGCTGGCATTAATTTTTGCAAATGCGGCTGAGACATCGAGCTTATCGAAACTTATCTTTTTATTATCAGCCGAAATCTTAAGTGTGGCGGTTACAGGTTCAGAAAGAGCGAACTTTTTGTCCTCGACGATACCCGCCAATTCAGTAAGATTTGCCCGGCCGGTAAGCATGCCGCGATTTGCCCTAATATTTCCACTCAATTTGCCGGAAGTTACCTTCGCCGCTTCTTTGATACCAAATGTACGCGGCATTTGCGAGAAAATCGCGGCGACATCAAGCTCGAAATCACCGTCCAAACTGTAATTCGACCCGGACGTTAAAAAGTCGGACCACGACCTAAACGTGGTGGGAACCATTCCGCCGGCTTGTGCAACGAGCCAGTCGCTATCGAACTGAAATTGTTCAACATTTATTAATTGCCGCTCGCTATTGAGCTTCACAATAATATTCAATAGGCTTGTTTTCAGCTTGTCACCCCTTAATTCGGGGCCGGTTATATCCAGATTCTTTGCTTTAATAGTGCCGGTTAAATTTTCGAAGTTACCATCTTTAATTGCAGCGTTCACATCGGCAGAAACGAGACCTTTGGCTTGAACATCGATATTAGCCAATTCAAGAACCGGCCCCAGCGATTCGAGGGCCAAGCCATCAACCTTTATTGTTAAATTGCCTGTAGTACCTTTGAGGGACCTGTTTGTTATCGCCTTGTCCGGTTTAATTTTGCCTGCTGCGTGAATCTGTGATTTCCCGTCTTTGTTGTTTGTCACAGCCAGATTGATATCAAAATCTGTCTGTCTTCCGGGCGGCCGTAATTTCAGTCTGGAGTTTATCTGTGAAAGCTCAACGGTTCTTGATTTCGAATCCGTCAGTTTTATATTGCCGTCGTTTATTACAACATCCATAACAAGGGCGATATATCCGGCCTGTATGGGTACCGGCTTCGACTTGCCAACACGAACATGCCCGGTTTGCGGTTTATCTTTGAGATTTACGCTTACTTTAGGCTGGTCAATTGTCGTTTGGCCAAAGGAAAGGCTGCCGATTAAAATTGAACCGTAGCGCGGCTTCGTGGTGATTTGCTTTACCTGGACGGAAATTTGGCCGGCATTATCGTTAAAACTAAGGCTCGCAATACTGATTCCTTTGAACCAGCCCATTGTGAGACCGGCGAAATCTATTCGGCCGTCAATTGAATTGTTGATTTTACCTGATATGAAACGATTGCCTTTTTTGGATGAAATGAATGCGGGTACGAATAAGAACACCAGCACAATCAGAATAACGATAAATACCAAAAGGAGCCTGATTATCTTCGAGATGGTATTTTTTCGCGGCTTAGCTTTCGATTTCTTTTCAACCGACACCACTGTGACCCCCAAAATATGTTTGGTTCACAGAAGCACAAGGCCCTTCTATACCCTGTGCTGTTATGAAATGCGCACTTTTGCCAAAATTAGTCGAGCATTATTTCGTCCGATTTGCTTTTGACGAACTCGTCAACCTTGTCGGCGTATTTCTTGGTAATATCATCAGCCTGCTTCTTGCCGTTTTTAAGGTCATCTTCGGTGATGAGTTTGTCTTTCTGCTGTTTTTCGAGATGTTTATTGGCGTCTCTTCGTATGTTTCGAATCCCAACCTTTGTCTGCTCACCGGTTTGTTTGGCCTGCTGAACAAGCTGTTTTCTTCTTTCTCCGCTAAGTGCCGGTATATTAAGTCTGATTACCTTGCCGTCCACAATCGGCGCAATGCTGAGGTCACTGGCTTTGATAGCCTTTTCGATTTCCTTAACGGAAGCAGGGTCGAAGGGCTTAATTACAATTATATCGACCTGTGGTGCCGCAAGCGTTGCCATCTGTTTCAATGGTGTCGGCGTTCCATAGAAATCGGCCTTTATGTTTTCAACCAGTCCAGTAGAAGCCATTCCGCTGCGAACGGCTTTTAGCTCATCATGGAGGACTTCTATTGCCTTTTTCATTTTGGATTCGCTGTCAGAGAGTATTTCATTAACGGACATCTTCAACCTCACTTGGTATTTCGCCCGGCTATTGACACATCACTATTTTAGTGCCGACCGGCTGACCACAAATGGCCTTTGTCATATTACCCTTCTCGAAAATATTCAAAACAATAATCGGAATATTGTTGTCCCGGCAGAGAGTTATTGCCGAATGGTCCATTATTCTGAGTTTCTTCTCCAATACCTGGTCGTAAGACAAATGTTGAAAAAGCTCAGCATCCGGATTCTTCTCCGGGTCATCACTGTAAACGCCCTGGACTTTTGTTGCCTTTATGAGCAGGCCCGCATCAAGCTCCGAAGCCCTTAAAGCGGCACAGGTGTCGGTAGTAAAGAAGGGATTTCCCGTTCCGCCGGCCAATATGGCAACTCTTCCGCGTTCAAGGTGCCGAAGGGCCCTTCTTCTAATAAAGTGCTCGCACATCGCGGGGACCTCTATTGCACTGAGAACCCTTGTTGGCTGACCAAGCCTCTCAAGCGTCTCCTGTAATGCGCAGGCATTGATAATGGTGGCTAACATCCCCATATAATCGGCCGTGTTTCGTGGTATGTGACTGACCTGTGAGAAACTCTCCCCCCGGAGGAAATTACCCGCACCGACCACAACGGCAACCTGCGGTCCAAGCTTGCATATCTGTGATATCCTTTCGGCAATCGACTCAAGTGCAGGGCCATCAATCCCAAATTCACCGGGCTTGCAAAAACTCTGGCCGGAAAGTTTCAGCAATATTCGATTATATTTGCTTTCTGCCATGCTTTCGTATCTCGATTGGCAATCCACAAGGTTTGCTTGTTATCCGACTTCAAATCGGACGTATCTTTTTATTTTAGCCTCGCCTCCGGCCTGTTTGGCAGCATCGGTAAGAACCTGGGCAACCGATTTGCTGTCGTCTTTAACGAAAGCCTGGTCGAGAAGACAATTCTCGGCAAAGAACTTCCTCATCTTGCCTTCGATGATTTTTTCTACGATATTGGCCGGTTTATTTTTGACCTGCTCGGCGAAGATGGCTTTTTCACGCTCGATGGTCTCAGGGTCAATCTCATCTTTATCTAATGCCAGTGGTTTGGTTGCGGTAATGTGCATCGCTATGTCGGAGGCTGTCTGCTTGAGCACATCTGCGGCTGCTACATTGTCATCGCTGGTATCAATTTGAACCATTGTGCCAACTTTTTCGTTGAAATGTATATAAGTGCTAATAAGCCCCGGGCCGTCGAGCTTATATTTTGCGAAATCCCCCACCTGTGTTTTTTCGCCGGTCTTACTGACAGTTTCGGTTAAAATGTCACTGAATTTTTTGCCGTCAACAACGGACTCAAGGACATTATCTGCACCCTGATCGGCAGGACATACCAGGGCAAAGTCGGTCAGGGTTTTCGCTGTAGCCACAAAATCATCGCTCTTGGCCACAAAATCGGTCTCACTGCAAAGCGTTGCAAGAACCGCTGTTTTGCCGTCCTGGCTGCATTTGCAGACAACCAGACCTTCGGAGGTTTCTCGTTCGGCGCGTTTTGCCAAAGTGGCAAGACCTTTTTTTCTAAGTGTGTCCATGGCCTGCTCGATATTACCATCAGCTTCCTGAAGAGCCTTTTTGCAATCCATCATTCCCTGCCCGGACATCTTTCTCAGTTTCATCACCATTGCTGCTGAAATTTCCGCCATATTTATAACTCCTATTCTTGTACTGCTTATATTGTGTTAAAGGAAATCTCCCTATTGGAAATTTGATATTCATAATAAGTCATCCGGAGAAAAAACCTCCGGCTGAATACTACAAGTTATCTATTACTTCACTTGTGCCTTTTTACTTCGACTCCTGCTGCTTGGTCTGGGCTTGTTGTGAGGCGGGGTCCGCAACCTGCGCTGGTTTTTGCTCAACAATTGGTAACTTCTGCGGTTTTTCTTCGTTTGCACGGGCCAGAACCGGTCTTTTTGAGCGGGTGCGTCTGGGCCGTTGAGCCGGTTCCTGTCGAGCAGCAACCATTGTTTTTCCAATCGCCACGGCATCGGCCAATTCGTTTAGTACCAATTCAATCGCCCTGATAGAATCGTCATTGGCAGGAATGGCCACATCTACCGTGTCGGGGTCCGAATCGGTATCGAGAACTCCGATAGTTACAATATTAAGTTTTTTTGCTTCCCGCAGAGCAAGATATTCCTTTTTAGCATCGATCACAACAACGGCACCGGGCAAACGAGACATATTCCGAACGCCCTGGAGATTAGCTTTTATTTTTCTCATCTCCCGCTTGAGCCTCGACGCCTGTTTTTTACTCTCACTGTCAAGGGTTCCATCTTCGGTCATCGCCTCCAACTGCTCCAATCTTTGCAGTCGGGAGCGTACGGTTCTGAAGTTTGTAAGCATTCCGCCAAGCCATCGCTGTGAAACATAGTGCATTCCACACTTTTCGGCGACCGCCTCAACGGCTTTTTGTGCCTGCCGTTTCGTGCCTACAAAAACAACGTCTTTGCCGGAAGAGACCACTTCAGCAAGAAGCTTTTTCGCAATCAATAATCCTTTTAAGGTTTTTTTAACATCAATAATGTGAATATTACCGCGTTTTGCGAAAATAAATTGGCCCATTTTTGGATTCCATCGGCTCACGCCGTGTCCAAAATGTACCCCTGCATTTATTAGTTTCCGAGCCAGCTCTTTAGCCACAAAAAACCTCCAAACAATCTACAAAAACAAGTCACGTTTGCTACACACAAACAGATAAACCAAGGAAATTAATGGATATCGTACAGTATGTCAAGAATTTATACCAAGTTTTTTTACGTGTCGGGGGTTAATTTTTCCAGTCAGCCACAGGTAGATGGTCTGTCGCGCCATCAAACAACAGACGACTTATTCGGCGCATATAATTATAAAGTTGCCTGTTTTGATATTCGAACCACCAATTTCATGGAAATAGCAGGACGTTGAAAAACATAATTTGTTGAAAAATGCAGACAGACACCTCACAAACCCACCCACAATGATAACACGTACCCGTGAAAATTCCGAGATAGCTTATTTAATACCAGATCGTAATAATAATATTCGGGTCGGTCTTTTTAGACTGGATCTCACCTGTAATGATGTTTGTTCGTTTTATGACAACTTCCGGGTTTTCTGTCAGCCATTTGGTGATTTGCTCATCAAGAAAATTTATGGCGCCCGGGTGCAGCTTTGTAAAGAAGGTTTTTACGCCCGTGATTCTGTCTCCGGAAACTATTTTTCCAGCCGGCTTTTTTGCAACAGGCTGTGGAGCCTCAATCTTGGGAATTTCCACAGGGCTGCTGCCGCCTAAATCCAGTGGCGCATGTGAAACATTCCCTCCTCCGATACTGATATCTTCTAAAGGAATAGGTTTTCCAATGTCTTTGTCAAGCGGTATAGGATCGTTGAAATTTTTCCCCCCAACATTACTGCTGTTGAAATTATCCATAGACTTTCCCCTTTAATAAAAAATTAGTTCTGCTAACAGCATCTGGAAATGGTACGACTGGCCGTCAAATAAAAAACGGCATATTTAGCCGGATATCTCATTTGTCTTGTTTGTCTTAGCGTTGTTAAGCTTTAGGTTTAGCGTTGCCTTCTTTGGGTTTTTCAGCCTTTGCTTTTTTTGGATTCTTCCTTTGCCTTTTCTGCCTCAGCCTCTTTTCTGGCTTTTTCGGCGGCCTTGCCCTTTGCTTCAGCCTCGGCCATAATTTTTTTCGCTTCAGCCATTAGCTTGTCCGCATCAGCTTTGGTTTTTGCTGCATCGGATGTCGCTTTTTGGGCATCTGCTGTCATACGCTCGGCACGAGATTCCATTTCCCGAGCTTCACTTCTCGCCTGCACCTTTTCTACGTTGGCCTCGAGGCGTGAACGTTCAGCTTCAAGGTCTTTGCGCTGCTTTTCCTCTTTGCGAGACTTATCTCCAAAGAAATCTGTAATAGCTTCCTGCAAAGCACCTGGAGAAGCCGGTGCATGTTTTCCTCTGATTTCTTCCATTATTTCCTGTTTTGGTCTGCCGCCGGTGGAATAGGTCGGAGTCAGTATGAACACAGTCTCGACTGCCCGCTTTTCGGTATCTTCGCCGGAGAACAAAAAGCCGAGTATCGGTATATCTTTTAGAATCGGGACACCGCGGACAACACCAAACTCTACGGTCTTTCTAATTCCGCCGATTGTGAGACTTTCACCCGGACGAATGCGATTTTCTTTGCTCGTGATTTCCCTTTTGGTAATGATTGGAACCTGCTTTACACCATCAGGAGTATTTCTTGCACCAAGCAGGATGTCGGTTTCAAGAGCGATGGTACCATCGGCAAAAACGTGGGGAGTGATTTCAAGCGAGTCAATTACATCTATATATTCTGTTTCAGTGTGGACAACGGTGGTTCCACCAACACCAGGTACAACTTTAGTTATCATTTGCAGTGGGACATGTTGAGTTGACTTAACTATTGCTGTTTTGCCGTTGATGGTCTCGAGCATCGGGTTCATCAGGATTTTCAGATATCCCCTCGATTCAAGCAGGTCCACCAGGGCCGTAAACTCGTGGGCTGCGCTCAAATATCCAATATTAAGACCCATTCTGGAGCGAATAAGCTCTCTCAATGAAGCTCCCGGAAATGCAGGAGGGAATTCATCTCCTTCGTTTATTAAATCCTGAACGCTGGTCCCGAAGGGCAGACCACCAGGTTTCATCGCAATATCCTCACCGAACAACTCTCCAATTTCAATAGTGGTTTCCCGGTCGAATGTAAAATCTGCATAAATCTCGGATATAAGGCAGTCTATCTTGATCTGAATCGGAGGGACATCCACAGCTTCCAGAAGCTCAAGCACAGCCTCGACGTCTTCACGAAGCGGGCATCTGACTATCAACTGGTTGGTGGCAGGATTGCTGCTGACGGTATAATCTGAGGCGGTAGTTGATTTGCCTTCTTCATTGAACAGCTTTGTTGCAAACTGCTCGTGTACGATTTTCTTAAGCTCATCGGAGGTATGCTGCTTACAAAAGTAGAATAGTTTGAACTCCGCTTTTCCCCCGACTATCTGCTCTCTGATTATTGGCGGTGTCTCGTAGATTTCAGGAATAGGGATATTAGGTTCGGAGGTGGCAGTATCAATCTGTAGTTCTTCCAGAGCTTTCTCGGCGTTGTGTTCGGTATTTGTCTGGGCAAAGAGGCTACAATACCCCCCTACCCAAATAACAAACCCTACAGTCAAAGCCGTGATTAGCCATCGACTGCGGCTGACATTTTGGCCGCTGCTGGTCATAATTTTGCACCCGCCATTGTAATCCCAGGCCCGTTTATCCATGTTTTTCATACTTCTAAGTACACCCCTGACCCAAGTATAGACGGCAATTGCGCGCATTATATTGCATATTTCTTTTATCGTCAAGTATATTCTGAAAGAATGAGTAAAAATAAATTATCATCTTCGCGCTTTCCTAAAATAAAAATATTAGACTAAATCGCCTTTTTTTGCTATTTTTGGCCGCTGATGCAGAGAAAAAAACGAAAAAAAGTCACTGTTGGTTTTATATCATTAGGTTGCCCAAAAAACTCCGTTGACAGCGAAAGGATGTTAGCAGAAATCGCCCAAGCCGGTTTTGTGATAACAGCCGAACCTGATACCGCCGATGTCGTTGTCATCAATACCTGCGGTTTTATCGCCCCGGCCAAAGCCGAATCGCTCGAAGCAATAAGGCACGCTGTAGAACACAAGCTCAGCGGCGCCATAAAAAAAGTGATTGTCGCCGGTTGCCTGCCGGAAAGGGAAGGCCAGCAACTTTTTAATCAGGTTGACGGCATCGATGCCGTTGTCGGGCTCGGCCAGCGAGATAATATTGCCGGGATAATCAAAAAAACACTTTCTCACCGGCATCCGGCCGCTTATTTGGAACAATCGGCCCAGACAATTCCCGACGACAGAACCAGATTGCTCATTACACCTAGCCATTGGGCGTATCTGCGAATCAGCGAGGGCTGTAATCACCGCTGCTCTTTTTGTACAATACCGGCAATCAGAGGACGATTCCGAAGCAAACCCCCCGAACTCGTTCTATCTGAGGCGGGCGAATTAGTTTCAGCGGGTGTAGTCGAGCTTAATATAATTGCACAGGACAGTACATCCTACGGCCGAGATTTGAAAATCAAAAACTCTCTGGCCGGGCTTATCAGCGAACTTGAAAAGATTACCGGCCTGTCATGGATTCGGTTAATGTATCTATACCCGACAGAAATCGACGACAAACTAATCGAAACTATCGCAGAGAGCGAAAAAATTGTTCACTATCTGGACATTCCAATCCAGCACGTAAATAACAAAATCCTAAAGGCCATGCGTCGGCCTGATTCCAAAGACCAGCTCAAACGGCTGATTGAAAAACTTCGAGGTGCTATGCCGGATATTGTTCTGCGGACAACTGTGATAGTCGGCTTCCCCGGTGAGAGTGACCAGCAGTTCGTCGAGCTTCTGGACTTTATCAAATGGGCCCAATTCGATGCCCTTGGCAGCTTTAAGTTCTATGCCGAATCCGGGACCGCCGCAGCACAAATGCCAAACCAGGTCTCCGAGAAAATAAAACAGAAGCGTCTCGAAGAGCTTATGCTCACCCAGCAGAAAATCGCATTTACAAAAAACAAAAACAGAATCGGCAGTCAGCTTACCTGTCTGGTTGATTGTGTTGAAAATAAAGACGGCAAGGGACGATTTTATGGCCAGGCACCCGACATCGACAGCATCTGTATAATAAAGAATTGTCAGGCCCGGCCCGGTGAATTTATCAACGCAAAAGTTATTGCCACAAAAGAGTATGATTTACTCGTCGAGCAGATTTAGTACGTGGTTAAACTGTGTTCATCTCAAAAATTCAAGGAATACAATCGGCATAAGGTAAGTAAGGGGCCTTTGGCCTCATGCCTGTAATACGTAAGGCCAAAGCCTTCTTACTTCTCTTTTAACGTCGCGATTCTCTCGTTTAGTTCATTAATGCTGAATCCCTGCATCTGAACAGTGTGTTGCTTGTCCGTTAGAATCAGCCAGGGAAGTGAGCGGACACCCCAGGCGAAACGGCTTTTTTCCACGTCGCCCTGAATCATTCCGACGGTGAATGGAATATTATACTTTTTCACCCATTGATTGAGGGCGTTTCCATCAATCTTCGAGGCCTGGACCGCGACAACGGTTACGCCTTTTTGTTTGAGTTGCTGAGCTTGCTTGGCAAGTCGCATAATACAATTTCGTGATGGTCGCTGCTCCATATCCCAGAAGCAGACAAGTATCATCTTGTCACTAACATCGGCCGGAGATATGTTGATTTTTAAGTCTTTCAGTTCAGGCAGTGGTCTGCCCACAAGTGAACGCGGCCGCTTAGGCTGGTATCTGGTTGAAGAAGACCTTTGGCTTATTACAATACTGACATCGGTCGCTCCACCCTCGGTTTCAATGGAGCCGTACAATCTTGGTGTGCCACTTTTATTTGCGCTTATTCGAATCTTCCCAGCGCAAACCTTCTCAAGTGTGAATTTACCTTCCGTATCGGTTTGTGTGTTGCGACGAGGCTGGTTATCACTGTAGCAAGAAACTCTTACGCCGGCGACCGGCTTATCGTCATCATCCACGACCATACCTGAAACAGAAAGATTCGCCACTGCTAAGGTTATTGTTCCTACATCAAGATGATTGTTTACAGCGTCTTCGGTATTTATTTCTTCGCTACGATTTTCGCCGTAACCTTCAGCCGTTGTATTAATATTATATTTATTATCAGCAGGTATTGCCCTGATTTCGAATTTCCCCTCTTTGTCCGTCATTGTCGGCTCGCGAGAACCTATTGTTGAACCCCATCTTGGGCCACGTATCATGGTATTGATTCGGGCATTGGCAATACCTTTACCGTCCGGATCCAACACTTTTCCAGTTAAAATTACGGCGGGTTTGAGTGTTACTTCAAGCTTTCTTATATCTTCATCTATTGGAACAGCGACGGCCAGGTTGCCTTCTTCATATCGACAGACAAGGATAAAACCCGGGGATTCGTTCGGCCAATTTCCAGGGTCGTAATCAGCCTCGAATGTCCCATCCGCTTGCGAGATGCTGTCCTGTCTGCCTGCCGGACAAACTTTCAGTTTTACCCCTTCTAAAGGCTTACCTTTTTCGTCGCGTACCACACCGGTAACTTTCGGCATACCGGCAAGCTCATATTCAATACGTTCGGTCTTACCTTCTTCAATCGTGACGGCATCCTGGATCCTCTGGCGTGAATAACCTTCTTTGTAAACGTTGCTCATCTGGTATTCTCCCGGTACCAGGCGAATCCGTGCAATTCCATCTTTGTCGGTACGGCTGCCGTGATATTGGCTGCTTGCTTGATTTCGAACGCCTATACTAACCTTTTCGACAGGTTTTTTATTTACTGCATCTGTAACCACAACTTCAAGTATTCCACCTTTGCTTAGCTCGATTTTCACGTCACTTACGGTTTTACCCGCTTCGGCCATGACTTCCACGGATTCGGCTATCCAATCTGCAAGCTTCTGCCTCGATGATTCAATTTGCAAAATATGTCTGCCGCCAACAAGGGCATTTATGCCGAATGTTCCATCCTTTTTTGAGATGATTGGTTCTTGTCCAAAAAGCGGTCGATTCATGTCCTGCTTTGCCATTACTTTGATACCACTGATTGGCTTGCCGGTATTTTTTTCCACAACGATGCCTTCGATTTTCGCTTCGACCGGTAAAACCAGTTTGATATCCGCTTGTCCGGCAGCAAAATTTAATTTCTGATCGGCCGTTCCAGTACTTTTAAATGTACCGACAGTAGCTCTGCCGTCTTTTTTCATAATAAATTCTGCGGTGGCCTTGGGTGGGATTTTGGTGAACTTGAACTTACCTTCTGCATCTGTCGTCGAGGTAAACAGTTCTGCGGCTACCGGTCCGCTTACACCACGTTCATCCCGCATGGTGCCGATTACAAGCATGGATATGCTCACCTGGGCACCAGAAAGAGGTTTATCGTTTTCGTCAACCACGAGTCCTGACAATTCCTGGGGCAGGCCCAGTTGTATCTCAAGCTCCTTATCACCTTCACGCATTCTCCAGTTTGCAAAACCCAGGGCCAGTCCCTCTTTTTCAGCAATTATGTATCCGTATCGATAGACTTCACTTTCGGCATTTGTACTGAAAGAAAATGCACCATCGGCCCTGGTTGTTACTTTGCCAATTAGCTTGGTATCGTATGAAGAAGCCGTTTGGCCATATACCATCTCATGCAACGCGACCTTCGCATCGTCGATTGGCCGACCCTGGCCATCAACTACTTTGCCTGTACAGGTAATTTGTTTGGCCTCTTCTGCGGATGAATGATTAATGATGCCGACCAGAAGCACTAAACACAAAATTGTTCTCCAATTTCTGCGCATAATAACTCTCCTTTCACGATATATACGACCTTATAAATTGTTATTGCCTCGCTTATGTTGCTTTTTTCCTGCGAGTTGCCAATCCGGCTGCCACAACAGCGATAATCATAATTATCAAAACCGGTACAAAGTTGCGGCCCCAGCCAGCTGGTTTTTCCCCGGCTGCCAGTGTTGCGATCTGTGCAACAGTCGGCGGGCTTTTGCCGGAATAAATCTCCGCCACATCAGCCTCAGAGAGGGCATAGTTGTAAATGCTGATTTCGTCCATGAGTCCATTGAACAGGCAAATGCCGCTGAAGGGTTCGCAGCCAATCTTCAACGGCCCTGACGAAGCGGCAAGTATGTTTGTCGTTCCTTGCTCTCGGTCCAGCTTCGCATTCACATAGGTCTTTATAGATCCGCCTTGACTGTAGGTGCCCACGATGTGGTACCAAACACCCGGCTGCAAAATCGTTCCGCCGTCAACAAACCTGTTGTTTCTCAGAGCATTGCCGGAATCGCGGACCTCAAGTTCAGCCTTGTCAGAAAATATACTGAGTTTGTAACCGCCGGAAATGTCGTCCTGATTGCCGGCTATCTTTTGGTCATCGGTTGATTTGGAGAGTTTGATCCACGCTGCAATCGTGACTGCGCCCGTAATATTCAATCCCTCAACATGCCCGCAGTCGATGAAATCACCGTCGCCGTCAAATGCCAGCGCGCCACCAACCTTGCCCCCTGATGGCTGCCACTGCGGATTGCCATTGAGCGTGCCAATAATGTTATTACCGGAAGAATCAGTCGCGATGCCACCTTCGGTCTCATCGAACTTCCACCAGGCGACAAGCTTGCGGTCTGCTTCAGGAATCTTGACAGGAGACAGTGCCAGCACATACGGTTTGCATTCGAATTTGAACGGGCCGAGAGGCTCAAGGTTAACAACGAATGTGCCCGTCATGTTCATTAGCTCTCGACGCGAGAGCTGACAATCAGGACCTCACTGATCCGGCATCGGATAAGTCTTGTCAAATGTTCCCTCCTTATTCTTGGCGCGCATCTTCCAGAGGTCACTGACTCTTTGCCCGCCACGGGTCAGAGTGATATACTCCCCCATCCGGCCCCGTAAATCTTTTGAAAACTCATACTTCTGAGTTTGAGAATTGAAGCTTACCTGTATATTTGCTTGCAGTGGCTCACCTATATCCAGAGATGTTTCCTTTTCTTCAGTTACATCAAAATCACCCTTCGGAGTGTAGGCTCTGCCTTGAAGTTCCCACTTTTTCCCTTTTTCGTCTTTGCGTTCGATCCTCCAGGAATTAATGCGATATTTCCCGGCTGGCAGCGAACCGACGCCGTTTTCCAGTTTAAGCTTAAACAATCCGTTTTCACCTCCTGCCGAAAACTCGGTTATAGTATCCGGCAGTCGAATATCACCAAACTTCACATCCTCAGCCTTACTCAGCATTATGTATGCCCCATCCCGGGCAATCTCGGTATGATACAGTGTGTCGTTAATCTCGATATAATTGCCCACATAACCAGTATCCCGCGTACCCTTGACGCCGATTCGAATACGGTCACACGAGTTGTAGTTAATGGATTTGTCATTAAATGTACCATTTCCGTTGTAGTCGATGAGCATACAGTACTTTTTCACCCCTGCTACCGTGATGTCTCCCCCATACCAGCCG
>JABMRO010000256.1 GCA_013202635.1 Planctomycetota bacterium | reverse complement strand
TGGGGATGTAATAGTCTCTTTCAACGGCAGAAAGATAAGAACTGCTAAACAGCTTCAAAGCGATTTATTAGGGACTGAGATAGGCAGCGAAGTCTATATGTGCGTAGTAAAAGGTGATTATACAATTACGGTGTACGCACTGCCGATAGAAAGGCCATCGTATTTGCCGCCCGTAAACAAAGCATTACCCTGGCTCGGAGCAAAAGTCAGCGAGGTTCTTTTCGGCACTGAAGAGGCGAAAAAGCTCGAAGAAGTTGGAAAAGCAGGCGGTATTTTAATTGAGGAAGTTATTCGTAATTCTCCTGCCGAAGAAGCCGGCCTACAAGCTGATGATATTATAATGTCTTTTAATTCCCGGAAAACAAGAACTTTACGAGAATTTCTATCTGATCTTGCCGGTGACGGCGGCCATTATGATTCATTCGGGTCTAGTCATGATGTCAACTATCACCTGCGGAGCATTGCTCATAATACGATACTTGTCCATGACCCATCGGAGACCTGGCCGAATATTCGCGCCGGTACTGTTTCAGGCAATGACGGAGGGCAGTCGCATTCGTGGCCTCACCATAACGGGGCGGTAACAGACCCGCAGCAATGGCTAAAAGGACGCCGGCTGTATGATATCGCAGATATTCTTGCCTTCGAGGACCGGGGAGAATATCTGTACGTGGCCGGTGATTGCACGCGAGCCTATTCGCCGGATAAGCTTGAGTATTTTACACGTCAGATTGTGTTTCTTAGGCCGGGCATTTTTGTCATCTTCGATCGTGTATGTTCCACGAATCCGCAATTTAAAAAGACCTGGCTGCTGCAGGCAATGAAGGAACCCGCTGATACCAGTCAGGATATGGTAGTCACTAATGGTAAAGGACGATTATTTATTCAGACTCTGCTTCCTGAGAATCCGCAAATCAAGCTGGTAACGGGAGCAGATTCATATAGCTACGACGGCAATAAATATCCTCCCGGCCGGGACACGGGACCTTCGCCTCAATGCCGTATCGAAATATCACCCCCCGAACCAGCCACAGTCGATTATTTTCTACATGTGTTGACAGCGACAGATACCGCTACCACATCAGTAGAAAAGGCCGCTCTTAATGTTACCGACCAGAGTGTTATGGTGATGGTAGGCCCTGCAGAAATCACATTCACGAAAAGTGAAGTAGGAGGCAATATCATCATGTCTGGACACACGGATAAATTTGTGGACAGGATCATAGCAAAGCATAAGTAAGTCTGCACATTTGAACTACAGGTTGCGACCGGCAAGCTTCTGTTGAAACTGCTCCTGCCTGCCGATGCAGAGCACCCGGCCATCGACCAGAGTCAATATCACGCGGCCATTGCTATCCACAGCCATACCCCATGGCACGGGAGCGGACGGGAGCGTTTGATTCCAAAGCTGAGCGCCGCTGCTGAGATCGATCGCGGTGACTTTTGATGCGTCGGCAACCACAACGGCATTTGTTGTAAGGGCAACAGCAACGCTGTCAGAACAGATATACTGCCATAGAGGTTTCTCGGAGACTTTGAATTTTCCCCATGCCTGTGTTATATGCCTCGGAATTTTTTCACCCGTAACACACCGGCTCAATATGCTCTTGTCGAGCGGCTCGTAGCAAAGCAGCCTGCTGTTGTCTATCCAGACTATGTCGCGCCGACCGGTTGAAGCATGCAGCAGCTTTTTCGTCACCGTGTGGTCATACACCGGGATATCCGGGCGCGTGTAGAATGGGCTCCCGCAGGCGATAACTCTGTTGCCTACAAGGAAAAGCTCCCAACCACGCGGACTGGTTGACTCTGTGTTGGCCAGAGGGGCCGGGTCGTTGAGACACCGTCCGTTATGGATATCATAGACCGCAGGTGAAATGGCATTCCCACCGGCAAGATAGAGCTTGTTCTCATAAAGCAACAGGTGCCCTTGCACGCTAACGCCGGTGTTAGCTTTAGGGTCCAAATGTCCGGATGTATCGTTGCACCATCGAACATTTCCGGTAGCCGGGTCAAGCGCATATACGTAGGTCCCATCGTAGTTCACCAGACCAGCAGCGACATAGGCGGTTCCGTCTTCGACAAGAACACCGCTCGCCGCCGGCCAGGTTGAGAGGATTTTGCCGTAAACAGGGATATTGCGTTCGGCTGGTGCGGCCCGGAAACGCCAAAGTAACCGCCCGGTGGCTGCCTCAAAGGAGTACACCCAGCCGTCACCCGAACCGACCAGCACCCGGCCCTTCCAGACAGTCGGGGGGATGCGAATCTCACCACCGGTGAAGGCTTTCCACTGCTCGCGCCCGGTGTCACTGTCAAGAGCCCGAACAACTCCGTCCGAGCCGGCCAGCAGGACAGGACCACCGGCCGTTACAGGAGCTGTAAGACGAACACTCCTCAGAGCAGACGACTTTGTCAGCCAAAGCTGGTGACTGGTCTCAGGAACGACCGCCCTGCTTGTGGCGGTTCGCTGGTTGTTTGCCCTGAAGGTGGGCCAGTCGGCATCAGATACGCTCAGCCTCTGAACCGGTGTGATTTTGCCGGGTCCCTTTTCGAGCCGACTCGACCTTGAGATTTTTGGAGTGAAATCGAAGTCGCCGGCCGAGCCAACGCAGGTAAAGCCGTTCAGAGTAAGCTGGCAGTCACAGACAAAAGGCAACCAGTAAAGAAGACCATTAGCTACCGTCACTCCATCGTGACAGGGAGGACGCATAGGGGATAGCCATAGCGGACGATCACTGGCCAGATCGAAACGAACCGTGCCTCCCATAGCCCGGAATAAAATACTGTCTGAAGTAGCCGTTGGGCGGGTACATGCCCGCCGACCCGTAGGAAGCTCCGCAAGGACCTCTCCTGTCAGTGGATCAAATTTTTTGCTGAAGTTGTTACCCCACGGACCACTGATTGCATACAAGGCATCGGGAAAAATGACCAGTTGAAAGTTGTCATACGGGTGCTGCCATAGTATCCGACCGTCTTCGGTGGAAACGGCCAGCAGTTTTCCCAACTGCGGACCGGCGAAATACAGAACGCTGTCGCTACATTTCAAATAGACCGTCGTGCGCCAGTTCGTTTGCCAGCTCTGACGGGGAAGGTACTCACCGAGCGTCTCGAATAACTCAGGCGCGTTATCCTTTGTCTTGCGCCATAGAACCTTTCCCGTTTTTGAGTCAAGGCAGGTCAAATAAGTCCCAAACTTAAAGGCAAAAATCCGCCCGTTCTTCATACAGACGGCTCGGCCGTCCATTGGCTCATCTTCGCGGTAGTGCCATAAAACTTTCCTTGTTTCAGGATTGATGGCCATGAGGTTACGGCCAAATCCCCAGGGTTGCTCGGGCTGGTTGTAGCCTTTTGATATACCAGTCCAGGGCCAGCCGTGAGCCTGACGTTTCCAACGCATCGTTTCGTCCTTTAGCTCGGCTTCTCCAAGGAGAGCGTAGAGGACGCCATTTTCCAGCGCCATCCACTTCCAGAACGTACCTCCCGCCACGTTCACCGGCGGAATGATTTCGCCTTTTGTCTTGCCCGTGACGGTATCGATAAGTTTGCAGGACTTGTCGTCACCTAAGAAGAGCGTTTCCGGCGTGGCGATCATCGTATTTCGGTGAACCATTAGCCCTTCAGGTAAGGGTCTTTTCCAGAGCATCGTACCGTTGAATCCGTTGAACGCAACCAGCGTATTCAGAAAAGCTTCTTCACGCTCATGCCATGCAACATGACCGAATGCTTTGAACAGGCGGCCGCCGGCAGTGACAGTCAATTGCGGCGCAGGACCATAACGAGGGTCAGCCAGAAACTGCGTCATATATGGCGCACGGATAAGGCTATCCTGCGAAAGCGGATTGTTGTCCGGGCCATGATAAGGATGGCTCCAGTCATCCAGTCCTTCCGGAAACGGTTTGCTTAGAACTTTACGTCCTATTAATGCTTTTCCTTCTGGCCGAAGTACCCGCAGCACCTCTTCCCGGGGAACACCCCTTGCCCTGCCAACTGCAACAACGGCATCGGCAATATTGTCGGCCAGATGTAATTTCTTCAGCGGCCCCTCGCCCACAAAGATGCGTGTACCATAGAAGCCTGCGTCATCGGCTATTCTGCGCGCCTTTTCCACATCTCTCGCCTGTGGTAACTGGATATATATCAGAAGCTCGCTTTCGCGCACCAGTTCCAGTGCAATTTCACAGGCCGTGTCACCAAGCAACACACAGATTCCTCGCTCAACTCCAATACGCTTGAGAATCGGGTTTTGCTGATTAGCCGCAAATGTTAGGGGATTAACGGCAAGCACGCTGATAATTGCTGTCAAGAGGCATCGCTTCATTTTTCTTCCTCCTAAAAAATATTAGCCGGAATTTCCTTCAAAGCATAGATTCGGGATAATCCCGAACCTCCCGGAACACTACGTTAGCAAATTCTTTGCAAAACTACAACTGTTTCTGTGCATTATTTCCTGAACCTAAGCAGGGCCAAAGTGCCGGGACTCCGGGTAAACGCCAGCATCGGCCTGAGCAATACCTTCTGTGCCGAGCACAACCGAAACCATGCATACCTCGTGGGGGAGATGCGCGATGTTAAAACACGTGATCTTCCTCTCTGAAACGTCAATACCATTAACCCGATATGGAATGATGGCAGCCAGGTTATCGTATTCAGTTATTTTGCTGTTTGCAGCAGCAAGTAATTTCCGGTACTATAGTACTTGCTTCGTCCAGGAAGAATATTATGGGCGACAGATATCTCGTAGGTATTGCCGGCAAGAGGGACAACTCATGAAACAATACACGAAATTGACGAGCTTAATTACCATATTACTAATCTGGGCCGCGCTGGTTCTGGCCCACCCGCTCCGAGCTGATGAGCCCTTCGATTACTTTCACAACTCATGGACCGTCATAGGGCTTAAAGATTATGCACACGGGACACGCATTACCCCGGACAATCAGCTCGTGATTCATGACAGCAACAAAAAACCTTCAAGAGTTTTAATACGGTTCGGGCGACAATTGACTCCTCTAACCCCCCAGCAGACAAAGAAGCTAATGAACGGATGGCTGCCGGTTGTTTTAATCACAGCCGAAGATGGACAGGTAAAATACGAGTTTACCCTTTGGGCGACACCATTGCCCTCGGTGAAAGATTGGCAAAAGGCATTCGGCTGGCCAATTGAGAGTGAAAATTTCCTGAACTGGGTTTTAGTCAAGGTCACCAATACAGGTCCAACAATTGCCAAGGCGAAGCTAAAGGTCGAACGAAACGAACTTTCCGACTCAAGAGACCATACTTTCGCCTGGTCTTTGGCCGCCGGCGAAAGTGCCGACGCAGTTATATCAATACCATTCTCACCTCTCAAAGGAAAATCAGACTTTACCAGAGAAGATGCTAAGCTATGGCTTGGCCGTACGGTTCAATACTGGCAAGGTGTTATGGCAAAAGCCGCACAAATCAGGGTCCCGTGCGAGAAAGCAACAGAGGCTCTTCTGGCTTCACATATGTATCAGCTAATTTCTAACGACCATGGTGAAGTACATCCGGGGGAAGGATTTTATGATGAATTCTACATCCGCGATGGTGCATACCAGATAATGGAATTTGAAGAAGCCGGCATGATAGATGCCGCACAAAAAGCCATGCAAAGCTTCCTGACTCATCAAAGACCCGATGGACGCTTCGAGTCACAGAAAAACCAGTTCGACGCTAACGGCCAGGCATGTTGGGCCCTTTGGCAGTTCTATAAAATCACCGGCGACCAACAATGGCTAAAAAAAGTATATCCTCAAATGCGCCGAGCAGCAGACTGGATGTTGGAGGCAAAACGTCAAGTACCTGCTGATTCGCCATTTTCCGGAGTGCTGCCGAATGCCCCTGCTGACGGCGAGTATTTATGGGGTGGAAAACATCATATTGTCGGCTATGACTTTTGGAACCTGCGAGCTTTATTATGTACCGCTGATGCGGCACAGGTTTTAGGCAAAGCAGACGAGGCTAAAGAGTTACTTGGGCAAGCTGATTTGTATCGCAATGCCATCAATAAAGTCTCGAAACAAACCGGTCTCGATTATTTCCCTCCGAGCTGGGAAAAAGCAGGCACCCACTGGGGTAATACTGAAACACTATGGCCCACCGAGCTTTTCGCCCCGCACGACCCGAGAGTAACAGCTTTAATCAAGCAAGTACGGCAAAAGCACGGTGGGGGCTTCATCGAGGGTACTATCCAGTGGCTTGGTCATCCAGATGCCATACATCCCTATATGTCTTCTTACACTACCCTGGCATCCCTCATAAGAGGAGAACACGAACAGGTCGTCGAAGACTTCTATTGGTATCTTCTGCACTCTACCGCAGCACATGCTTTCCCGGAAGGCATTTATTACAAAAAGCGCATCGCGTGGAATGACACCATCCCTCACACTTTGGGGGCTTCCAACTATGCAATTTTGCTTCGGCACATGCTCATACATGAACGCCCCGACGAGCTGCATCTGTTAAAGGCCATACCCGACTGGTGGCTGGCCGAGGGCAAAGAAATTCGCATCGAGCGAGCACCAACTCACTTTGGCCCGATGAATCTAATAGTTACCGGCACAAACAAAGGCGTTAGAGTGAAATTTGACCCGCCCCGACGACAGCCGCCAAAGCGAATTTTTCTGTACCTGCCAAAGTCACGCAAACTGATTAAACCCCTAAAAGATGCTGAAGTCATCCACAGATCAAATCAGAAGACACACTGGGACTTCCCAAAGGTTGTAAGGCTGTATTCACAGAAAGGTAAAAATGTCCATTCCAGAAACCGGGAGGCGATTGAATCTGGCCAACTGTCAGAACAACAGGTTCTGGATGTCGCAAACAAAGAAGCCGCTAATAGTGCCGAGCAGGCAATATTAAAATTTGCCCTGAAGTTGGACCCGGATATATACACAAAGTCAAACTATAAAAAACCTCCGCAGTTTGCTATCTGGCTGGAGGAAGCAGCTAAAGGGACAATTCGCACCGTCTGGGTAACATCCAAAACGGGCACCGGTGGTTGGGGAAGTAACGTTATTCGCACTGTATCTCTGCCATATTGGGTAAGCCGGTGGAACATTGAAACACAGAGCCGGAGTTACCCAACTCAGGAAAATCAGGCAATAAATGCGGTAACCGGGGCAACCCCAAAAATAGATTTTACGGCAGAAGCTCTGGTTCCAGCCAAAAGCCTCTGGAACTACTTTATCGAAGTGAACGTATCGGGTGACTATAATGATGCTTTTCCAGTTACACAAAAAGACGGAAAACGAGACCGGCAGGGAAACGGGCAGCCTTCCATTATTTACAGAGGAAAAATCACATCATCCCCCGGCCGGCGAAGCAGCCCTCAATTGATTGGCAGAACAGAGCAATTTCAAAGTGTTAAATATATCATTACCGACCTGGAAGGAATTACCACCACTCAAGATTTATTTTCCACAATCGAAGTATCCTGTCAATTGCCATAACAGGAAATAAAAAGGGCTTTTTATTGAGTGTTTTTTTGGCTGCTGAAGAAGCTGCTGTATCCCCCGATTTCTGCATCCTTACCTGTATCATCGGCCAGAAGTGTTTTATAATTTTTTATGACTTTCTTGTAGGCATTAGCGTGCTCTTCAGTTATTTCAGGAAGATAACGCTTAAACCACGGAACTTCAAAAACATATAGGTTAATACTTTCCGCCACAGGTAACTTTTCGATGTATTTGTCAATGTTAGCGGATTCATCACCTGTACCTGCGCCACCTGTGGCGAGGTCACCACAGGTGCAGGCAAGGCCGGCAATTCGCGTCGGCCTGCCGTGTCCGTAAACATCCATTGTCGTAAAAAGCGGATGCAGATGCAGGGGCTTATTACAGCCGGGATTGCATATAGAACCTTCCCCGCGGACCGCTTCACTGAACCTCGACAATGAAAGACCTTCCAATTCCTCAGCAACATACCTGAAATGCGGATAGTACCAGCCGCCCTTGGTTGTGTTGGTCCCCTTTGCTGGTCTTGTTGGCTTGATCCCGGCGGTATCTTCGAGCAGGTCGCAGAAGCAATTCATAGCCCTGTCGATCTGAGCCAT
>JABMRO010000255.1 GCA_013202635.1 Planctomycetota bacterium | reverse complement strand
TTGCAGGCGGTGGGGTTTGCCCTGCCAATCCTGTCACCAGGATCGCGGTGCGCTCTTACCGCACCATTTCAACCTTACCTGTGCCCAAAGGCCATCGGCGGTATATTTTCTGCGGCACTTTCCCGGAGGTTGCCCTCGGTGGCTGTTAGCCACCACCGTGCCCTGTCCTGCCCGGACTTTCCTCCCCCGCCGTTTTGCTTCGCAAAAGCGAAGCGGCAGGGGCGGTCGCCAGACCCACTCTTTTTATTTACTTTTGAATGTTATATTATCAACTACGATTTATTATAGCAAAAGTTTACTTTCTTTTCTACTTCTCATCGAGTGATTTCGATATGTTTTTTAAAGTGCTCATCATCGGTTTCGGGGAAATCGTTTCTGAAGTGGACGCCTCGACTTTCCTGCCGCTTTTGTGCTGACTGTGCCATAAGAAGACAGACTGTAAGCATATTCTGGCATTCCCAGCCATCGGGCGAATCAAAGATTTTGTCCATCACATAGCGCTGCCAGAAACTGATAATCTCCTGGGTCTCACCGAGTAATTGCGCCCATCGGGTGATGCCGAGATTTCGCCACATAAGGGCCCGAAGTGAATTCCTTACATCGTCGGCATCCAGACGGGTACGGTCCGAATGCGGTATTCGATATCTTATCAAAGGATGCTTGAGATGGGTGGCGCTGGCTTCTGTTCCCTGGGAAGCAGCCTTCCCGGCCGTTTTGCCGAATACCAGACCTTCGAGCAATGAGTTACTGCCGAGCCTGTTTGCGCCGTGCAGGCCGGTGGAAGCTATTTCACCGCAGGCGTAAAGATTCTCGATACTTGTTTTAGCCAGGCTGTCGGTCTTTACGCCGCCTATCATATAGTGTGCGCTGGGACGAACAGGGATAAGGTCATTAGCGATATCTATATCAAAACTTTCGAGCAGCTCGTTAATGTGCGGAAATCTTTGTGCAAAATATAACTTATCGAAGTGCCGAACATCCAGATAGACATGTGTTGTCTCGGTTTTTCGCATCTGCGTAAGCATGGCACGGCTTACAATATCACGAGGGGCAAGCTCGGCGGCCTCGTGGTAGTCCTTCATAAAACGCTGACCTTTGTTATCCAGCAGCACCGCACCTTCACCTCGAATTGCCTCGGTTATCAAGGCCCGCGTCGCACCTGCAATATAGAGCGTGGTCGGGTGGAACTGCATAAACTCCAGATCCTGCAATACGGCACCGGCGCGGTAAGCCATAGCAATACCATCACCGGTTGCAACTTCCGGGTTCGTGGTTTCACGGTAGAGCCGTCCCGCCCCTCCGGCCGCCAGGATTGTGTTTGCCGCCCAGATTATCTGGGGGCTTCTGTGATTATCATGGCCGACGATTCCAGTGCACTTGTCGTCCTCGTTGGTGAGCAAATCGATAGCATAGAAATTTTCCAGTATTCTGATATTCGAGTTCTGCCTGACTTTTTTTATCAGTGCCTCTAAAATTATCCTCCCGGTTTCATCACCGTGGGCATGAGCAACACGAGGATAGCTGTGGCCGCCTTCGAGTGTAGTGGCAATATGCCCGTCAACCTGGTCGAATTCAGTATCCCACTGGAGCAATTGCTCTATCAGCGACGGCCCCTGTCGAACAACAAGGTCAACTATGGCCTCATCACATATCCCACAACCGGTCTTAAGAGTATCGGCTATGTGTGACTCGAATGTGTCCGCTTTACTCAGCACCGAGGCAATGCCCCCCTGGGCCTTGGCAGTGTTACTATTTCTTACGGTATCTTTGCAAACAACGATGACATTGCAGTGCTCGGCCGCTTCAATTGCGGCTCGAAGGCCCGCGATGCCGGCCCCTATCACCAGGCAATCCGTAAAAAGCTGGTGTGTCGAGATAGAATCGATATTCACCAGATAGCGCCTTGGCTCAGTATGCACACCATCCTGTGGTTTGGGTCCCTGTTTATATTCCGGTTCAGTATTCATAAATATTACCTGTATATATATTCTTTTGAACTGCCGCTAAGGTTCGATAGATTTTGGGGTATTCTGGTTTTTAGTTTTTCTTACGACCCAGGACAATCTCGCCCTTGAATACTCTTTTGTCATCGGCATATTTAAGTACAAAGTTCTGGAGCTCTTTTGTAGGTGCCGTCAGAATAAGCTTGTCCTCAATGAACGTATGTTTGACAGCGTTTGGCTCTTCTTTGAGAAGTTTCTCCATATCTTCATCGTTTGTTAACCACATTTTCAACTGAGGCCCGTTGAAGTCTATCTTTATAAACGTATGGGCGGGTATTAAGAAGAAACAGTTATAAAACAGCTCTAACTTGTTCGGGTCCTCTATTTCCCATGGTGGCTCACTCGGATAAACATCTAAAAAGAGCCTGTTCTGCAGCCTGACCAAATGAGCAACAAACGAGCCTTTTTTGCCTTCCTCGTCTGAAAAAACCAGGTTATATGCATTGTTCGGTTCTTCAATACGATTGAATTCCCACGTAGTTTCAGGGCTGTTGGGGTCATCCACCCATCTGCCGAGCAGTTTTTCTTCGAATACCACATCCTTTTCAGTATAAAGCGGATGCAGCGATATAACAGGCACGCATCCTCCTAAAAGAGCTGCCAGCAAATAAAAAAGTGCCTTTTTTGCCCGCCCGTCGGATACAATTCTCCGGATACTCATTTTTTGGCCTCCTTTTGAAATCCACCATTTATCAGACGATTATTGATTATTTTCGATTATCAATTATCAATTGTCAATTGCAAAGAAGGCTTAAAACCGATAGATTGCAAAGTTTAGTATTTAAACAGGCTGTGAAAAACTTTGAAAAAGGAGCAGGTACGTTGGAATTGGAACTGTCCGGCTGGATTATTGTGGCGCTGTGCGCGATGATGGTGGGGATTGCAAAAACGGGGATACCCGGGGTCGCAATCCTGGTTGTGCCTTTGATGGCAATTGCGGTTCCGGCGAGGCAATCCGTGGGTGTGCTGCTCGGTATCCTGATACTGGCCGATATATTTGCCGTGGCCTATCATCGGCACAATGCCAGATGGACTCACGTGCTGCGGCTGCTGCCGCCTACTTTTGTGGGGATTGCTGCGGGGTATCTTTTTCTGCGCCTGATAGATGATGATAATAAACTCAAGCCGATTATTGGCGGGATAGTTTTAGCCATGCTGGGCGTCCATTTTTGGCGGACAAAAACCAGGGGCAAAAACGCGGCGATTCCGACTCAATGGTGGTTTGCTTTGGTGCTGGGTTTTATGGCGGGAGTTACGACAATGATGGCCAACGCGGCCGGGCCCGTTATGGTCATCTATCTTCTGGCGATGCGACTGGAAAAGATAGAATATGTCGGGACGCAGGCGTGGTTTTTCTTCGTTGTCAACTGGCTGAAGGTGCCGTTCAGCAGTAACCTTAATATGATGACAGCCGAATCGGTGAAACTTGATTTGATGATGCTGCCGTTTATTGCCGCCGGCGCGGTGATTGGGATATTTTTTCTAAAACGAATCCCGCAAAAAACATTCGCCGCCATTGTTCAGATTTTAGCAGCCGTCGCAGCCGTCAAACTTTTATTTTTTTAGTCGTCAAACTGACTCTGCAAACCAGCAAAATGGTTTGTAAAAAAACTGTAAAAAGCGATTATTACAACTATGCCTGGACAGGAGAACAAAGACAAATTTGACAAAGCCAAAGCACGAATGCTCAAGCGGGACCTTAAGGGGCGCGGTATAACCGACGAGCGAGTGCTCAAAGCAATGGCTGAAGTTCCGAGGGAGGAATTTGTACTGGAGTCATATCTTTCCCAGGCTTATGCCGACGGCCCGCTGCCGATAGGGATGGGCCAGACTATTTCTCAGCCCTACATTGTCGCCCTGATGACTCAGGAGCTTTGGATCGGTCCCGACTGCGAGGTTCTGGAGATTGGAACGGGCTGCGGATACCAGACCACCATGCTGAGTAAGCTGGCAAAAAAAGTCTATACAGTAGAAAGATTTGCCGAGTTGTCCGAGTCGGCTCAGGCTGTCCTTGGCAGGTTGGGCGTAAGTAACGTTGAGTTCGATGTTAGTGATGGCAGTTGCGGCTGGCCTGAATCAAGGTTGCCAAAATCAGGATGCTTTGACCGGATTATGATTACCGCCGCGGTGCCTCTAATACCGAAACCCCTGCTCAGACAGCTTGCAAACGGCGGCTTTTTGGTCGGACCTGTCGGCTATGGCGGGGCACAGGAACTGGTTGTCTGCGAAAAAAGACGGGACAAACTTATCGAAAGAGTAATCTGCGACGTCCGGTTTGTAAAACTCCTCGGTAAACACGGGTTCGAGCAATAGTTCTGTGTCATTCCTGTGAAAACAGGAATCCAGAACAGTCACAATTAAATGGATTCCCGCTTTCGCGGGAATGACATAAAGAAAAAGCAATAGGACAAGAATTGCATTACTATATTTTGTCATTCCAAAAAAAGTTAAATTTGTTATTGTATGTCCATGGATGGACATGCAATAACCTCGGATGTCAGGGAAGAATCAGAGAACAGGCTCCGCATTTCTATGCCGGTACAATATCTCACAGGTGTCGGCCCGGCCAGGGCAAAAACCTTTGAGCAGTTAGGAGTGCATACCGTAGGGGATTTATTTGAGTATTTTCCTCGCGACTGGAATTTCCTGCCTGAATTAATAAAAATAAACCAGATGAAGCCGGGCGAGGATGCGGCTGTTATTGGTCTTGTCGAATCAACAGACTACCAAAGCTATCGCAGGCAGCCGCGATTCGAAGCTGTAATCAGTGACGATACGGGAGTATGCAGAATTATATGGTTTCACGGGGGATATCTTCGTAATCAATTAGCACCTGGCCAGGTAATAATGGTATCTGGCAAGGCAACTGTGTACAAACATCAGTTGCAGCTGACTAATCCGAAGTTCGTTGTACTCGACGAAGAACATCACCGCTCGCCGGAGTACTTCAGCGGCGGGGTTTACCCTGCCTGTAAAGGACTGAGCAGCGGTCAAATCAAAAAGATAATAGGGCGAGTACATCAGGCGGCCGATAAGCTTGTGCCGGAGTTTTATGACAAAAGTTTTATGAAGAAAGCAAACCTTATCGGCAGAAAGGACGCTTTTAAGTGGATACATTTACCGCCGGACGAGAAGAAACTGGTACAGGCAAAACGCAGATTAAAATACGACGAGCTTTTTTTAATGCAGTTGGGATTGGCGCTCCGCCGGTATAAGGTGCAGCATTTTTCGGCGGCCAGGCCCTGCGTCTGTAGTGATGAAATCGACAGCCGAATCAGAAAACGTTTTCCGTTTCTACTCACCGAGGACCAGAACGACTGCATAGCTGAAATCGTTTCGGACATGAGCAGAAACGAGCCTATGAACCGTCTGCTGCAGGGTGACGTGGGTTCGGGCAAAACGGTGGTGGCGCTTTACGCCGCTTTACTGGCGGTCGCCAACGGGGCGCAAGTTGCAATTATGGCGCCCACGGAGATTTTAGCCGGCCAGCATTCTCTAAGCATTGAAAGATACTTGAAGAACAGCAAGGTTAAAAGGGTTTTGATAACAGGCGGATTGACCGGCAGGAAAAGGATAGAGCTTTTAGAGCGGATAAAAAACGGCGAGGTTGACATTGTCGTTGGGACGGTGGCATTATTGCAGAAAGATATCGAGCTTCAGAAATTAGGGCTGGTTATAATTGACGAGCAGCATAAATTCGGAGTCGAACAAAGGGCGCAACTGCGAAAGCAAACCACTCCGCACTGTCTTGTTATGACGGCTACGCCCATTCCACGGACGCTGGCGATGACCGCGTTCGGAGATTTGGATGTTTCAGTTATAAGGCACTCGCCGCCGGGCAGAGGCACCGTTATTACACGCTGGGTCGAGCGGCAAAACCGCAGGAAATCGTACGAGTTTATCCGTGAGCGCCTCAAGGCTGGTAAACAGGCATATTTTGTTTATCCCCGGATTACCGCCGTTGAGCAGGACAATGATGTCAAAGCCGCGACCGATGAGTGGAAGTATCTTTCCGGGGAGGTTTTTCCGGAATTTACCGTTGAGCTTCTGCACGGACAGATGCCCTCGGCCCGAAAGCAGCAGATTATGTCGGAGTTTCGCAAAGGCAAAATAGATGTACTGGTGTCAACCGTTGTAGTCGAGGTCGGCCTTGATGTGCCGAACGCTACAATAATGGTAATAGAAGAAGCGGACAGATTTGGATTGGCACAACTGCATCAGTTGAGAGGGCGTATAGGAAGAGGCCCGGCCAAATCATATTGTTTTTTATTCGCCGAGACCGACAGCGAAACAGCCAAAAGCAGACTCGAAGTAATGACCAGAAGCAATGATGGTTTTGAGATAGCCGAGCATGACTTGCGGCTGCGCGGGCCGGGTGAGATGTTCAGCACCAGACAGCATGGACTGCCGGATTTGAAAATAGCAAATATCGTAGATGACTTCGACCTGCTGGTTATGGCCCGGAAAAACGCGTTCGAGCTGGTCTCTCAGGACCCGATGCTAATAAAGGCAGAACACAAAAATATCCGCCAGGCATTGCTGGCTAAATTCGGTGATGCACTGGGATTAGCGGATGTGGCCTGAATATTTTTCAGTTTTTCGGTTTGCGATTTGCGTTTTTTAAACTTACAATCATCCATCTGAATTCGAAGAACGAAAATTAAATTATGCGGATAGAATATAAAAACAAACGGCTTGAGATTTTTTTAATAGCCGTCAATGCTTTGACGTCGGCTATGGTTGCGGCGTCTTTTGTTATGCTCTTTGGCGGTTTTAAGGAGGAACTGCTACCGGAGGTGGTTTTATATACCATCCAGGCCGTTTTACTTTGCATCTTTGTTGTGGAGAAAATAATTCGGCTGTCCAATTCGGCTGCAAAGGTCGATTTCTGGCGGGCAAACTGGTTCGAAATTCCGCTTTTGATTATGCTCGGTGTTACCGCATTTGGAGCTGGCCGCTGGTTCGCCCCTACGAAAGCGGAAGCTGTCTTAGTTCGGCACTTCGCTGTAGGTATCTATCTTGTCATACAGGTAGTCGCAAAGCTATGCAGGACCAGCATAAACTTAGCGGCATCCGGCAAGAGCCCAACACGAACCTTAATCGTAAGCTTCCTGGTTTTGATAATTTCCGGGGCGGGCTTGCTAATGCTGCCCAAGGCATCAACCAGCGAAAGCCTGAGTTTTGTTGACGCCTTGTTTACAGCGACCAGCGCGACCTGCGTTACAGGGCTAATCGTAAAAGATACAGGCCAGGACTTCAGTTTGATGGGGCAGGTGGTGATTCTGACATTGATTCAGCTTGGCGGCCTGGGGATAGTGGTCTTTGGCGCGGTATTTGCGCTGCTACTGGGCCAGGCATTGAGCCTGCGTGAATCGGCGGCAATGCAGGACCTGTTAAGTACCCGCACACTGAGCCGGATAGGCAATATGATAGCTTTTATTTTCATTGGAACGATACTTATTGAGGCGGTCGACACAATCGGCCTTTTCGGGATGTGGAACGATGTGCCAGGGCAAGTCGCCAATAATATTCACCAGCAATACTTTTACAGTATCTTTCACTCGGTCAGCGCTTTTTGTAATGCGGGCTTTAGTTTGTTCCACAGGAGCTTCATCAGTTACAACCGAAGCTGGCAGATATATGTAGTAATCTGTCCGCTGATAATCCTGGGCGGACTCGGTTTCGGTGTGCTTTACGACCTTGTCAATACTGCTGTTGACAGAGTAAAACGGTTCTTTAAGAAGTTGTTTTATAAACGCTACCGGCTTTCGATGGAAACACCCAAAAGATTGCGGCTACAGACCAAGATAGTTCTCAGCGTAAGTGCCTGTCTTATAGTTTCGGGTATGTTGGCTATATTGTTATTTGAGCGCTATGCGAGCCGAAGCGATTCGGCCGAAAATACCGGTGTACTTGGTGCATTGTTTCAATCGATTACGGCCAGAACGGCGGGCTTCAACACAGTCGATATCTCGGCGATGTCGGCATCGAGCAAGTTTGTTTTGATTTTGCTTATGTTCATCGGCGGCTCGCCAGGCTCTACGGCCGGCGGAATAAAGACTGTTACATTAGCCGTGGTGATAATGACCGCAGTAGCGGCCCTGCGCAAGCGTCAGGAAGTGGAGATGTTCAGGCGGTCGGTTCGGATAGTGGTAGTAGGCAGAGCGGTAACCATTACACTGCTCTTCGTAGCCGTTTTGTTTATTGCTACATTGGCACTCAGCATTACAGAGAACTCGAACGGATTTACCATGTCTGAGATTATGTTCGAGGCGGGTTCGGCCCTCGGAACCGTCGGTCTGACTACAGGCATAACACCTTCTTTGACAACAGTCGGCAAATTGATTATTATTACGACAATGCTTATCGGCAGACTTGGCCCTTTGACATTGCTGGCGGCACTGACATTCGACTTAAAACCGGTTCGATATAATTATCCGGATGAGGCGGTAATCGTTGGATAAACTGGATGTTCGATGCTCGATGCCGGATGCTCGTCGAGGATCGAGAAACGAGGATCGAGAAACGAGGATCGAGAAACGAGGATCGAGAAACGAGGATCGAGAAACGAGGAATAAGCTATGAAACGGTTTGCTGTAATAGGATTGGGACGGTTTGGTAAGAAACTGGCTATTGCCCTTGCGATGAGCGGAGCGGAGGTTATCGCAATTGACAAAAACAGAGACGAGATAGAGACGATTCGTGACCAGGTAAGTCACGCCGTCAGGCTCGACAGCACCGATGAAGAGGCGCTTAAAGCACAGGGCGTTGATAAGGTTGACGTCGCTATCATCGGCATAGGGCAGGGCACCGGACGCGGTTTCGAGGCCTCGGTTCTGACGGTCCTTAACCTTCGGCAGATGGGGGTAAAACAAATATACGCAAGAGCGGAAGATTTGATTGCAGGCGAAGTTTTTTCCAAAGTAGGTGCAACAGAAGTTATCTACCCTGAAATCGAATCGGCCCAGCGATGGGCTTATAAACTTATCGCACCGCAAATCGGGGAAAAAATAGACTTCACACCCGGCTACAGCCTGGCCCGCATAAAGGCACCGGCCAGCTTCGAGGGAAAGACCGTTATGGATTTGCAGCTCCGACAGAAATATAACGTAAACCTCGTTTTGATTAAGAGGGGTGAACACAGCAAAAGCAAAAAAAGCGAGAAAAGCAAAATCATAAACGTTCCTATGCCAAATACCATTATCTATGAAGATGACATCCTAATGGTCGCCGGCTCAGACATAGACCTTGCAAAACTCCCACAGGAATAAACATCCGGGAGAGGTAAAGAAAAGTATCAGATCACGGTAGGTTCGAGATATACTGCCGGTGGAAGTAAAAAAACTTCTAAAATAGCGAGATTTTACTTGAATTAATATCGCAAATATGCGATACTTAAAGGAGACAGTAAAGGTACCCAAAACAGATATTGTTATATATCAAGAAAAAGACGGGTCGGTCCCGTTGGTTAAATGGCTTAAAAAGCAACCTCGAAAAGTTCAGGACAAGTGTGTCACAATGATTGATATGTTGGCTGCCGAAGGATTCGAACTAAGACGACCTTATGCCGACTATTTAGACAAGGGAATTTATGAACTCAGGCCAATAGTCAAGCGAGTACAATACAGAATACTGTACTGCTTTGTAGGGGAAAACATTGTTCTGCTTACTAATGGACTTATCAAAACCGACAAAGTTCCCACTATTGAAATAAAAAAGGCAATGGAGTATCGAGATAAATTCGTTCAATATCCGTCGCTGCATAGCTTTGAAATGGAAGACTAATAATGAAGAAAAAAATGACAACTAATGCTGTAAAGATACTACACAACATCTTTATTAAAGACGACCCCAAACGACTGGCTTCTCTGAAAGAAGAACGTGAGAAATTAGATATAGCAGGCCAAATTTATAATCTTCGGACTCAAGCCGGGCTGAGTCAGGCACAATTAGCAAAATTAGTCGGAACCACCCAATCTGTTATTAGTCGGCTGGAAGATGCAGATTACAGCGGCCACAGCTTTAACATGCTCCGCCGCATTGCAAGTGCCTTACATTGCAGAGTTGAGGTTCGACTCGTTCCGGAAAAAGCAGTATCCTAAGATGCATAATAAATATTGACCGGCTCCGACTTGGACCTGGAAAGATTGCCACAAGACCATCATGCCACCAAAAGAATATAAGTTAACTGTTTTTTATGAAGTTTATACCCCAGACGCTTTAAGCAGAATAGACGAAAGAGCAAAACATGATAAAGGTCTGAAGGGCCTAAATCGGATATTAAGAAGCGATAATGAATATTCAAAAATCGATCGTATTCATCTTGATAAATGTCTGCACTTCGCCAAAGAGAATGGAGGCCTTGATGCTGATAAGATTAGTCGTTTGTCCAATCCGAATGACTTACATGAATGGAAATCAACTTACAATGAATTCTTAGTGCCATATTTCTTTACAAAGGTATTTAAGCACAAAATTGAGTTTGTTATAAATCCAGAAAAAAAAGGTCTTGGAGATTTTCATATTGTTCGTCCAGAAGGAAAAGTGATAGTCGAGGTCAAAACACCTAAGGGGGATGATCCAGATATGCAAGAACCTAAGGAGTCTGTCCGCGTAGGACTTGACAAAGGTCTTCTGAAATCTGTGTTTTTTGATGGGGCAAAACAATTAAAAAGGGGGAACAAGAACTTAATAGTTATTTGCACGCAGCACTGTGCTTGGATTTGCGATTGGAGACCGTTCGAAAAATTGTTTTATGGTAAGGAAGTAATCACAGCAGCATTTGATAATAAAATTGGGCGAGTTGTAGAGCCAATGAAAACAAAATTCACACCCGATGGAGAACTGAATAGGCATAAGAAGAAAAGATTTACACGCATATCTGCAATAGCATCGTTTAAGAACGACATTTACTGTGGTTCACCATTTTCAGAAGAAGAACAACAAATTCAGTTTACCCTTTTGCACAACTATCATGCAGTCTGTCCTATTGACCAAAATTTATTTCCTGATTTGGAACAATTTGTTCCGGACAAAGAGAAGGGTAGCATTGAACACCTCAATAAAGATAAGAGAGGGTTTTTAATTGAGGGATGAATCCCCAAAAGTTTTAAAGTCAGGTTTTGCGGTGTTTTTTGAGCATTTCGAGGAAGTTTTGCATATCTTCGGGCAAGGGGGCTTCGAATTTTACCATTTTCTCGGTCGCGGGGTGTTTGAATTCGAGCGTGTGGGCGTGCAGGGCAACGCGGTTTATGACAGGCTGCTGCACGGCGGGCTCGGCATCGGCCAACTGCCAGGGATAAACTAATCTGCCGCCGTACATACCATCGGCTACTATGGGGTGCTTTATGTATAAGAGGTGTACGCGTATTTGATGGGTTCGGCCGGTTTTGGGCGTCAGCTTCAACAGAGAAAAGCCGCGAAAAGATTCAAGAACCTCGTAAAAAGTGATTGATTCTTTTCCAACATCCGGCCTGATTGCGTATTTCTCCCTGGCCCTTGGATGAATACCCAACGGTACTTTTATGCGGTCGGCTGTTAACTCAGGTGTGCCGTGAACGATGGCCAGATAATTCTTATTGACCTGACGATGCTCGAATTGCTTGGCAATTTTCCACTGCGCCGCATCGTCTTTTGCAACGACCATAACGCCGGTAGTGTTCTTATCGAGCCGATGTATGATGCCCGGACGAAATTCACCAAGGCCGCTCGATAGCCTATCCGAATAAAAAGAAAGCGCGTTTACCAAAGTTCCGTGTGTATTACCGCGAGCCGGGTGCACAATCATATCAGACTGCTTATTAAGGACAATTATGCAGGAATCCTCGTAAATGATATTCAACGGAATATCTTCGGGCAGAATTTCTTTGCTGGGCGGCTCAGGCAGTGTCATATCGATTATGTCACCAGGGCTGAGTTTAAGGCTGGGTTTGCCGATTTTGCCGTTAACCTTGACGGAACCGGCCTTGATTGCATCCTGGATGAAACGTCTGCTGAAGTTGCTGAAGCGCCCGTGCAGATACTTATCGAGCCTGCGTTCTTTAATTGAGCTGCCCACGTGCAGCGTTAACGGTCCACGTTCGCTGTCCGGCCCCTGAGTTTTGTCTGTTGAATCATTCGCCGGACTCATTGGGCTCGGAGACCTTAGAGTTAATCTCAACAGGTAGATTAGTATCAACTGGTTTTAACTGGATTGTCGGTCTTATAGCAGCAGGTAGATTGGCATCAACAGGATTTAACTGGATTGTCGGCTGTGTGACAACAAGTGGAGTTGGTGCCGGCTTGAAAACCAGCTTTTGCCTGTAATCGGCCATCGTCTCAAGGCGGTGCCTGGCCGACGCGTTAGCTACGGTACCTTCGGAATCGGCGCTTGCAACGATACCCTGATATATCTGCTGCGCTTCCTGGAAGCTACCAAGCTCTTCTTCGCAAAGTCCCAGTCCGAATTCAGCCGCGGCCCTTAAAGACGCATTTGCAGAGGATTTCTGGATTGCTTCGGTGTAAGCGGCTTTTGCCTGATTTATCCGGTCTGTCAAATCCTTACCACTTATGGGTCCGGGCCTAAAATGCAATTCTGTACGCAGGGCTTCAGCCTGTTTGATAAGTGCCAAAGCCGCCATCCGGTTGTTGCTTGTGTTTTGGGCGAAGTTCCCAAGACTGTTGGCGGGTTGAAGGATTATAAACGACAGGTCTGGGCCCTCAGCCTGGGCGTTAAGTACCTGCATTTTGCTGGCGGAAAGCTGGTTCAGCAGATTACTAAATTCGAGATGCTCTCGCGCCTGTACTACGTTTTTAGTGTAGGTTCTCCAGATTAAAAACGTTGCCCCTACGACAACCACCACTACAATAACAATAATAGTTGTTAAATTTTCCTTCGTCCATTGCGGCAGGTTACCCAGCCATTCGGCCAATTCATTAGTTTTTAATTCGTGCCGGTGCTCAGATTTCATTTCATTCCTCGTTTTTTATTATAAACCTTTCAGAATTCATTATTCCAAATACACTTATTCTTAATTAAACTGAAACCGGAATTATAGCAAAATCTCTTTTACCTTGCAATAGGCCTGTTTATCAGTTAAATTTTTGCTGATAGTTAGTCGAAAGGATATAGATGTTCGGAATAAAGATAAAGAGCAAAAAGCGAACTTTTTTATTTTTCACTTTTTACTTTTCACTGATTTTTGCCGTGACCCTGCAAAGCACGGCCGGAGCCGGCCAGGCAAAAGCATTAGAAGGCATCTGGGACCCGGCGAAATATATCGGCCTTGACGAGATTAAGCCCGGGATGGAGGCTTACTGTCTGACGGAGTACGGAGTTGCCGGTATCGAAAAGTTCGGCCTGAAAGTCGTGGATGTCGTGCGCGACTTTGAACCTGGTTTGGATGTGATTCTGGTTAGCGGTACCGATGAGCGTTTTATCCACACGGGCCCTGTGGCCGGGTGCAGCGGCTCACCGGTCTATATTAACGGCAGATTGGCCGGGGCGCTGGCTTACGCATGGCCTTATGCCAAGGACCCGCTCTACGGCGTAACGCCAATCGCAGAAATGCTCAAGGTAGGCCTCGGAGGGCAAACCGCTGGCTCCGACCAAAGTACCGGACAGGGATTGTCGGTGTTCGATTTTTCCAAACCTCTTGAT
>JABMRO010000254.1 GCA_013202635.1 Planctomycetota bacterium | reverse complement strand
CGGCCGTACTGAATCAGGGAAGCCAGACCCTGCACAAGCGTAAAAATGACAAGACCCCCAATAAGAGTCAGTGGCATCACGTTAACTGAAATAGAGCCACGTGGACCAACGATGCACCAGGCAATCACACATGCAGCAACGAAATATAACCAAAGCACTACGTATGCGGCCATAACTGATCTTTTATGGATTAACTGGTCCCGCTCATCGAAAGTGACTTTCTTTTTCCCTTTGCCGAGCTTGCCGAAAGTAAAAGGAAATAACCAAAATAATCCACCCCAGATGACAATGCCTGTGAACATAAGCACAGGTGCGAAGGATATTCCCTTGTCATAAGCAATAAATATGGCGACTGAGCCCGGGATAAGAAAACAAGCTAATCCCAAAAAGAAATAGAACCAAGATACTTCTTTTGTTTGATTCATAATTGTTCTCCTTTAATTCCCCAGCCGTACTGAATGAGTGCAGCGACGGATTCCACTATTATCTTAAAAGCTACGCCCACCAGAGGTATTATTGGCAAAGCAAGAGGTGGGAAACTGCCCAATGGACCCACCGCAAAGTAACAAAACATGATAGTCGCCGCCATACCCAGACCAAAACCTGTCCAGCCGAAAAGATTAGCTTTGTGGTGTATCTGCTTGTCCCGTTCATCGAAGTCCACCTGCTTGTCTGATTTGCGAAAAATAGTCTTTGACATTCCTATAAGAACTAGTGATATAATTATTACCACAGTTATTCGGTTCGGTGGGATTAAACGTTCCTCAAGCGGAAGTGTCCCTGCCGCGACTACGCTCATCACCGAACCTCCTATGACTACTATCAAATTAAACCATGAAATTTTCTGCCATCTATTCATAATTTTTCTCCTTATTTTACACTTGTGCTTCTCTATGCCTGTAAATGTAAAGTAAACCTTACATTTTGTCAAGTTTATTTTACATTATTTTTGTAAAAAATTATCTTTGATTTCCTGACTAAAAGCCGGATATCTTTATAAGTCCATTTTATACAAGATGTTAGGCTAAGTTGAGGTAAAAGTATTAAGTCAAAATTTCGGAGCAGTTTTTGTTTTAGCTTTTGCGTTCGTATGCAAATAAGCAATAAGCTAATTTGGATTTTCAAAAGTGACAGGCGAAAGAATCTTCTGCTCAAAATCAGGTGTTTTTCCGATATATATTTAATGGTGTTTATTAATTTCCAGACTAAAGAATGTCCGTTTTGTGCTGAGACCATACAGGCCCGCGCAATCAAGTGCCGTTTCTGCAATGAATTTCTTAAAAGCGATAAGGCCAGGGCCATGGAAAAGAAACGGCAGTCGGATACGGAATTATCGAGAGGCGAAGAAACGCAGGATACGGATGATGGCGTCCTGTTTGCGGCCAGGCCCTCTCTGTGGGGAATAACCTCGACAATAGTCAAGGGTATGTTCTTTCTTGTACTGGCAGTCCTTTTGATAAAATTTCCTCTTGAGAGGCTGGCTAATGACTTGCTGAACTTAAAACTTACCGAAAATCAGATTTCAGCGGCCGCTATGTACCGGGTTATTACCGGCGTTGGGCTTGGCCTGGTTGTTGTGTTTATTCTTGTGTTAAAAATGGTCAAGCTAAAAATGACCTATTACGAAGTTTCCCCTGACAGGATTGAATGGGGCCGGGGCATCCTCGACAGACAGGTCGATAATATAGATATGTTCAGGGTGATAGATCTGAAGATGCGCAGGAATTTGCTGGATTGTATTGTCGGAATAGGTTCTGTTGGACTGATAACGACCGACAAGTCGGACCCGGAGTTTGAGTTTGAAAAGGTGCGCAGACCCCGCGAGCTTTATGATATTATCAAGAAAGCCAGCCTCGAGGCCGACCGCACAACCGGCGTTGTACATCTGGAATAATTTCAGGAATTTTCATCATCCGGGACATACTCAATCAATTCACCGGGCGTGCAGTTCAACGCCTTGCATAAGCTGTTCAAAGTGGAAAAGCGAATTGCGCGTGCCTTGTTGGTTTTGAGAATGGAAAGGTTATTTACCGCAAGACCTGTGGCCTGTGCCAAATCTTTCAGCTTCATTCGCTTATCCAGAAGTACGTAATCCAGTCGAATATTAATCATCTTTTGCTCTCCTTCAGACCAGCGTTTTTGATTCTTCAATGACGGGCATAAGGTACCGCAATATCTGGCCCAGTCCGACCAGAATCAAAACTCTTACCGCAGTAGAAATCACTACAAGTATCACGGACACCCCGCTGTACATGTCCGGAGAAAAGTCACTCGGGGCAATCGTATATACCCAAACGACACACAAAATGGTCAGGAGTGCATACAGGTAGAAAAACATTTCTCCATGACGGAGTATCCAGCCAGGTTTACAATCTCTTTCGACCAGGTACCTGATAAATTGCGACAGCCCCAGTAGTCCTATCCCGATAAAGAAAATATTGAAGGCACCCAATGGCATCATCGCAATAAACATTTTAAAACCTTCGGGTGCATGCCAGTTCCCGAACTTTGATAAAAGCACTAATGTAGTTATTGCACATACGCTGAGCACTCCCAAAATCAGAACTACTTGTCCTATGCTTCGAAGGGCATCACAGCAAAAACGCAGCAACCGCCTGTTTTTTTCAATGAATTCGTTCATTTCATTACTCCTTTCATATCTCATATCAGTAAGGTTTTAATCATATTACATGTAATTTTACACGATAGTCATTAATTTGTCAACGAAAAAAGAAATTTTTTGAAAAATTTTATGTAGTTGATAAATTGAGTTGTATTAAGAGGATAGAGGTATCAGAGACCGAGGGCTTTGCACTCAAGCTTAAGCATTTTCTTTTTGAAGGTTATACCGCCGGGTGCGGAGAAGCCGCCCATCTTGCCGTCGCTACGGATTATTCGATGGCAGGGGATAATTAGTGGCAGAGGATTTTTGGCGAGGGTGCTGCCGACAGCCCGGGAGGCGTTTGGCCTGCCTGCTTTTTTCGCTAATTGGCCGTAAGTTATTATTTGGCCGATTTCTACATCCCTGCAAGTGGTTAAAGCCGATATGCCGAACGAGCTGAATCCATCGAGGGCCAGAGGAATATCCCTGCTGAATTTTATATAATCACCCTCAAAGTAGGCGGTTATCTGTTTCTGGAGAATCTTGCAAAAGGTTTTATCATATTGAGGATTTGGAAGATTTTTTAATAGGCGTGATTTGATTTTTTCAGGATTCGTTCCGGGCAGTTGGGTACGGCAAAGGCCATATTCGGTCCCAGCAAGGCCGAAATAGCCCCATTTGGTCTGAAAAATTGTATATTTTGTTACTTTTTTCATATTTTACCTGAATTGTGTGCTTAAAATATTATCTAATAAGTCAAATTCATTGACGCAAGAGGAAAATTCTGTTAAATATATTAGTTTTTATAAAAAAAGCGGATAGCATCCCGGAGTTGCTTTCGACTTTTTGTATTTTTTGGATTTGATTTATGTCTCTAGAAGAACTGAGAAAGAAGATTGACGAAGTTGACAATCAGCTTGTCAAGCTGCTCAACGAACGTGCGCGCGTTGTCGTAAAGATAGGAACGCTGAAGACAAAAACCGACAAGCCGGTTTATTCGCCGGACCGCGAAAAAGAGGTCTTTGCAAAAATTGCCAAAGCCAATAAAGGCCCGCTGCCGGACAGGTGCTTAATAGCTATTTGGCGCGAGTTGATGAGCGGGTCATTTGTTTTGGAAAGGCCGTTGCGAATCGGCTATCTTGGCCCCGCCGGCAGCTTCAGCCATACCGCCTCGATGCTCAAGTTCGGCCAGAGTGTCGAATACGAACCGTTGGCGGATATCACAAGTATCTTCGATGAAGTGGGCAAAGGTCATTGCGACCTGGGCCTTGCGCCGGTGGAGAATACTATGGGCGGCGGCGTAATAGAGACGCTTGACGCCCTGATAGATTCGAATGTGAAGGTCTGTGCCGAGGTTCAGATGGCAATTCATCACAGCCTTTTGGGTAATTGCTCACTGGAAGAAATCGAGAAGATTTATTCCAAGCCCGAAGTATTCTCTCAGTGCCGAAACTGGCTCAGTGCCACATTTAAAGATGCTCAAACTGTGCCGGTGGCTTCCACCGCCAGGGCGGCACAAATGGTGGCCAATGAGCCTGGGGCTGCTGCAATTGGCTCCAATGTGGCTGCGGAATTATATGGGCTTAGAATTATCTGTGAGAATATCGAGGATATTGCCAACAATGTAACCAGGTTTTTGGTAATAAGCCGGGAAGACGCAAGGCCGACCGGCGATGATAAGACCGCTATATTGTTCAGCACGGCTCATAAGGCCGGCGCCTTGTCTGATGTGCTCGATGTTTTCAAGCGATACGGTATCAATTTGACAAATATAGAGTCCAGACCCAGCAAAAAAAGACAGTGGGAGTACTATTTCTTTATGGACTTTTTGGGGCACAGAACTGATAAGAACGTCCAGGATGGGATGGGGGAAGCTCGTAAGCATTGTCTGCAGCTTTCGATATTGGGCAGTTTTCCCAGAGCTAAGGAGCTGCTTTGATTGTACCTTGTTACCCGTTAGCCGTGACCCGGACGATGAGGCACGAATGATGAGTCACGAATATAGGAGTGTTTTATGAGAAAGCCGTTTGTAGCAGGTAACTGGAAAATGAACACCGACAGTTCCAGCGGCATAGAGTTAGCTGAGAGTATTGCTTCAGGTGCGATGGAGACTGCGAGCGGAAATGTGACTGTGGCGGTTTTTCCGCCCTTTGTTTATTTACAGTCTGTGACTAAAGCTCTTGTCGCATCGAGCATCGGTGTCGGTGCACAAGATGTTTACTTTGAACCTAACGGAGCTTTTACCGGTGAGATAAGTACGTCGATGCTGAAGGATATTGGCTGTACCTATTGCCTCTGCGGCCATTCAGAACGCCGGCATGTGATCGGCGAGACTGACGAGTTGATTAATAAAAAAATTATCGCTGCAATTGCAGGTGGGCTGTTACCGATATTGTGTGTTGGCGAGTTGCTTGCCGAGCGGGAAGCTTCGCAAACAAATGCGGTGGTAACCCGTCAGTTGGAAAACGGTCTGGCAGGCCTGAGTGAAGAAAAGGTCTCGGCAGTAACCATAGCGTATGAGCCGGTCTGGGCCATCGGGACGGGCCTGACGGCGACACCGCAGCAGGCGCAGGAAGTACACGATTTTATCCGAAAGCTTTTGGCCGGGATGTACAGTGACGAATTGGCTGAAGGAATTCGAATTCAATACGGCGGCTCGGCAAAACCAGACAATGCGGCGGAGTTAATGGCCCAGCCGGATATAGACGGCCTGCTGGTCGGCGGGGCAAGTTTGAAGGCGGATGGTTTTCTTGCGATTATTCAGGGGGCAATTTAACCGGCGATTTACTATTTACTATTGAATGAGGCGGCGGCAACAGTTCCCTGACAATAGTAAATAGAAAATAATAGATAGTCAGTTGAAAGGATAACGAATATGACAGTTTTTCCGTTGTTAGCAGTAGCTTTTATTATGAAGGTAATCGCCGCTTTGTTCATTGTTTGCTGCGTGTCCCTGATTTTAATCATTTTGATTCAGAAGGGCAGAGGAGGTGGTTTGAGCGGGGCATTCGGCGGCGCTATGGCCAGTGGAATTTTGGGCTCGAAGACCGGTGACTTCCTGACATGGGTGACAATAGTGTTAGTGGGTGTGTTTCTGACCCTTGCGGTGGTAATGGCTAAATTTTACAGACCGGAGGTCGGTGAATTTGGAGAAGGCATCCCTGCTCGGCAGGAACTGCCGATAAGTCCGGAACAGCCATTGACGTCTACCGGCGTCGGGGATACGACCGGTGATATTGATGCCGGTGCCGATGTAAATTCGCCCGGTGGCTAATAGTTGTTTAAGCAGCCGAATTCGGCTTGAAAGTGCAGTGTTATGATAAACAGTATGACCGGCTATGGTGAGGCACAGGGTGAGGTTAACGGGGTAAGTTATCTCGTGGAGATCAAGACCGTCAACCACCGCTACTTTAAGACGACTATAAGGTTGCCGGAGTCGGTGGCGTTCCTCGAAGAAAATATTGAAAAGCTTCTGCGAAATAATATGTCACGCGGGACCGTAAATTATGTTCTTCGGCACAAGAATTCCTCGGTAAATTCGCTCTTTGAAATAGACGAGACGGCCCTTAAGACTGTTGTGGAGAAATTGAACAGAGCCGGAACGTCGGCCGGTGTTAAGGGAACGATTGATATTAGCAACTTGTTGAGCCTGCCCGGAATCATTCAGCCGACATTGCCGGACAAAAAAGCAGCCGAGCAAATCAAGAAAACAGTTCTGGAAATCAGCCGGGAGGCGATAGATAAAGTCAAACAAATGCGCATCGCTGAAGGCAATTTCCTGGAAGCTGATTTGAAAAAACACAGCAGTGCGATAGAAAAAGACCTTGGACAAATACGTGCCCGGGGCGATATTGTTTTGCAGGAGTACGCAGCAAAGCTCAGGCAAAGGGTTGATGCCCTGCTTGCGGAGGCAAAGCTGAAATTGGATGAAGAAACTCTTGCCAGAGAAGTTGCGATTTTTGCGGACAGGTCGGATATATCTGAGGAGATTGCCCGGTTGGATTCACATCTGCAGCAGTTTGTTCAGGCCTGTCAGGCAAATGAGCAGGCCGGGCGCAGGTTGGACTTCATAAGCCAGGAGATGCTCAGAGAAGCCAACACCATTGCCAGCAAGGCCTCCGATACCAAAATTATCCGCTGTGTGGTAGATATAAAGTGCCGAATAGACCGGATTAAGGAACAGGTTCAGAATGTTGAGTAGAAAAAACGAAGAATTTAAAGAGCATCAGAGGTTTGTACTGGAGTTGGAATGAAGGACACAGAGAACAAAAAAGGCAAAGTGGTGATAGTGAGCGGTCCGTCCGGTGTCGGCAAGAGCACTATCTGCAAAGAAGTGGTTAAGCGGCTCGATAATGTTTATCTAAGCATCTCGGTTACGACCCGGCCAAAGAGCGAACCTGAAGTTGACGGTCAGGACTATTGGTTTATATCAGAACAGGAGTTTCAGGAACGAATCGATAAGGGCCTGCTGCTGGAACATGCTGATGTGTTCGGCCATCTGTATGGGACACCAAGGGACAAGGTTGAGGAGGCCGTAAGGGAAGGCAAAACGGTTATCCTTGAAATCGACGTTCAAGGTGCCAAACAAGCCAAACCAAGATTTCCAGACGCGATAATGATTTTTATTTTACCGCCGACCGAAAAGGACCTTGTAGAACGTATGGACCGCAGAGGCAGGGAAGCTGTCGAAGTTGCTGAAGAAAGACTGAACGGGGCAAGTAGTGAAATCGCCGCGGCCTGGCAGTATTATAAACATATGGTTATAAATGAGGACTTGCAGCAGGCGGTGGACGAATGTGTGCAGATTATTGAGGATTCGAGCAATGGCTCTTAAACTGTAAGCGGTGGTAATTAGAGGTAAGCCGCGGGTCGTAAAGCAGGAGGCTAATCATAAACACAATGAAAGAACTTTGGTAAGGTTCCCATCTTAATGGCGTATTGCAGGATGAGGCACGAATCCGGATATGAGGTAAAAATATGATAGAAGAACTCAAGAGCGAAAAGATAGTAAACAAGGTCGGCGGTAGATTCAAATTGACGGCGCTGGTTCAAAAACGGTTAAGCGAGCTTTTACAGGGTTCCAGACCGTTGATTGAAGATTCCGAAGGCAAAACAATGCTCGAAATTGTTGTTCAGGAAATCCTGCAGGACAAGATCGCCATCGATGATGGATTGCCGGCAAAGATCAAAGAGAATGAAAAGAAAAATTGAACGTAAATCAGCTCTTCGATACACATCGGCAGTAAACGAGATACGAGATGCTTAACAATCTGAATATTCTGCTGGGTGTCAGTGGCGGAATCGCTGCGTACAAGGCGGTCGATTTGGCCGGCAAGCTGACCGCTGCCGGCGCCAGGGTAAATACCGTAATGACGGAAAATGCCTGCCGGCTTGTTGGCCCTCAAAACTTTGAGGCGATTACCTGCTCAGCCGTTTTTACGAGCCTGTGGAATGCCCCGAAAGAATATAAAATCGGGCACATAGCGTTGGTTGACCGGGCTGATATTGTTGTTGTGGCGCCTGCAACGGCTAATATCATAGGCAAAATTGCTAACGGCATCTGTGATGATTTACTTAGCACGACCCTTTGTGCGGCCTGGCGTCTGATTCAGTCGGAGGCCGTATTTTTGGCTCCCGCTATGAACGATAATATGTGGAATAATCCCGCCGTGCAGCGAAATGTCACGACGGTTAAAGAGATGGGTTTTCAACTGATTGGCCCCGTTGAGGGCCGGCTTGCCTGCGGAACGGAAGGCATCGGCAGGATGTCCGAGCCGCAGGATATCCTGAAGGTCATCGAAAAAGTTGCTGCAAAGATTAACAAAACGTAATCCCAAACACGAAACACAAATTGCAAGATACACTTCGCGAGATACCAGATGCGAATTTTAATTACAGCGGGCGGCACTCGGGAATACATTGACCCGGTCCGATTTATTTCCAATGCGAGCAGCGGCAGAATGGGTTACGCCCTTGCGCGTGCGGCACTCAGGGCCGGCCATAAAGTAACACTCATAACTGCCCCGACTACCCAAAGACATCCGAGCGGTGCAAAAATAATCGAAGTTGAAACGGCCGCTCAGATGTTCGAGGCCCTCAAAAAGTTTTTTGACAAGTGCGATTGTCTGATTATGGCTGCGGCTGTGGCCGATTATACTCCCGCTCGATCGGCTAAAACAAAAATCAAAAAGAATAATAAATCTCTGATACTCAGGTTAAAACCGACAACCGATATTCTAAAATGGGCGGGCAAACACAAAAGAAAAAATCAAATCGTTGTCGGTTTTGCTTTAGAAGATAAAAACCTTCGACAAAATGCCGAAATAAAGCTTAAAGAAAAGAATCTTGATATGATAATCGCCAACACCGCCGCTGCAATCGGCGCCGGCAAATCAACAGTTCAAATCAAAACGCCCGACTGCAAATGGTTAAAACTCCATCAGGTGAGCAAGACAAGAATCGCCCAAAAAATTATTGCTCTGGTGCAAACTGTTTGAAAAACTGATCTGCCGTTTTTGATTTGTGCAGAAATACACAGATATTATATTTTAGTGATTACCGAAGGTGTTTGATTGTCAATTTATAGGGAGAGAAAAAATGAAAATTACTTTTAAGAACATTATTTTACTTGTGCCGTTATTGTTTGTATTTACAGTAAGCGCCGCAGATAAGGAGCTGGTTTACCCAATCAAGATCAGTGAGAACGGGCGTTTTTTCGTAGATGGCAACAATAGCCCCGTCTTCTGGCTGGGGACATCTCAATGGGAAATCTTTCGGGAATATACTCTGGACGAGGTTAGGACGACTCTTGGAAAGGTTATAGG
>JABMRO010000253.1 GCA_013202635.1 Planctomycetota bacterium | reverse complement strand
CGGCCAAGATGGCCGTGCCATGGGGTCGAGGTAGATTTTATTCCCAAAAGATCCCAAACCCAAAACCTCTCGAATCTATCCCGCGATACTTTCGGCGATTCGGCCTGCCCCGCAATATCTTCACGGATTTTCTTACAGAAGAGGCACCCTTCGATTTCGTTTTTATCCAGACGACAATGACATACTGGTATAAAGGCGTCCGGGAAGTCATCGAAGATATCCGCAAAGCCCGGCCGAAAGCAAAAATTATTTTAGGCGGCAACTATGTAACACTTTGCCGTAACCACGCAGAAAAATCAGGTGCGGATTTTTTAGCCCATGGTACTAATCTTGAGCCGCTGTGGGAGTATCTCCGAATCAATCCGGACCCTGGCCAGCCGGCTCTGTGGGAGGTGTACGAGAAACTGAATGTTGGTGTGCTCAAGCTCACCGAAGGCTGTCCCTTTAAGTGTACTTACTGCTCGGTGCCAATGGTTTACAGCCGATTCAAACCCCGGCCGCTGGAACACTCTTTGGCTGAGTTAGAGCTGTTATGCAGTCTTGGAGTTGAGAATATTGCCTTCTATGACGATGCTTTGCTGTTCGATGCCGATAAGGTTTTAGTTCCATTTTTGAATGAGGTTGTCGATCGCGACATAAAAGTAAATTTCCACAGCCCAAACGCTCTTAACGCCCGCTTCATCACTAAAGAACTGGCAGAGCTTATGGTTCGGGCCGGCTTTAAGACCTTCTATTTAGGATTTGAAAGCGCTTCTCAACAATGGCAGAAACGCACCGGCTCGAAAGTCTTTTCAGACGAGCTTGCAAAGGCTGTTAAGCATCTTAAATCCGCGGTCCACAGGATGCCTTACGGCAGAGCCGAATCGGAAAACATCACGGCTTATCAAATCCTCGGCCATCCTCATATTGAAATTCAGCAACTCGAAGAATCGATGCACTTTGTAAATAGCCTTGGCATCCGAGGTATGCTGGCGGACTTTTCGCCTATACCCGGTACACCCGACGGCGAATACTGCCGGCAATGGGTCGATATGGATGAACCTTTAATGCACAACAAAACCGCATTTCCAATTATCCTCATGGGCTTCGACGAAACAAACCGTCTCAAAGACCTCCAGCGAAAACTCAATCGCTCACTGCCCGATAGCCGGACACATTGATTTTAACAAGCCAAGCTGATATACTCACTCTCCGATATGAAAGGCAAAATAGTACACATAAAGCGCTTTGGCTGGCCGTTGGTGCAAGTATAGCGAAGTGATTTTGGGAATTCTGAATATGAATATTTTATACAAATATTGTGATCAGTTAGGTATTGTAAAAATCCTGGGGTCGTTAGAATTAAAATTGCCGTATATTTCACAAGTCAACGACCCACTTGAATGTTTGCCAGTCTTTTATTGTCTAAATGATAAGTCTGCGATGGAAGCAAAATGTTTATGTACATTTAAACGCAATAATATTAATCCGCCAGTCAACTGGAAACACAAACTATACGAACAATTTGAAAAAGGTGAGATTCAGGAAAAACTTAAAGAAGGCCAACGGGAAGTTCATAAAGACTGGAACCAACGAAAAGGCTGCTTGTTATCTGTCTCAAAAACTGCAAAAGAACCAGTAATGTGGGCTCATTATGCTGAGATACATAAAGGAGCAGCGATCGGGATCGATTTTGATAATGTTTTTCCGAATACGCATAAGAAGCTTGGTATTGTGATGGATCCTGTTAAATATTCTAAGAAGCGTCCAAAAGTAAATGTTTTGGAAGAGTCCGAAGGAAGCGTTTCAATAAAGGCACTTAAAACGACCTTAATGACCAAGTCAGATGCTTGGAGTTACGAGGAAGAATTTCGTACAGTTTTTATGGATACTTATTTAAGAGACTTAGAGCAACAAGGATTAGCACGTCTTAAAGACTTCAACGGCAAGAAAACCTGGTTTTTACGGCTTGCTCCAAAATCTATAAGAAAAATTATTTTTGGCTTGTACACAGAAGAAGGTCTAAAGTTAGCCATTAAAAATCTTGTAGAACGAGCAGAATTACAACATGTAAAATTGTATCAAACTGAAGAATCAGAAACTTATACCCTTAACTTGGTTGGTCTATGAAAGTGTGCCTCCAAACCTACGGATGTCAAATGAACAAGTTGGATTCAGCACTGGTAAGTTCTGCGCTTACAGACGCGGGATTCAGTTTGACTCAAAGTGTCAAAGAAGCTGATGTTATTCTAATAAATACCTGCTCGGTTCGTGAGCACGCGGAGCAGCGGGTAATTTCACAATTAGGACACCTCAAACACATTAAAAAAAATAAACCAAACCTGGTGGTCGCCGTCATTGGTTGTATGGCACAGCGGCTCGGCAACAAACTGCTCGAACACGAAGCGGTCAATATCGTTTGCGGCCCTACACAAATCCCGCAAATCGCCGACCTTCTCAAACAGGCCTTGGAAAAAAATGAAAAACGCCTTGCGGTAACCGAAAAAATCCTGCAGAAAACTTCCGAAAGCCAAAACCAGACCCTCGAAACATTCGAATCCACCTACGGCGTCGAGGATAAACAAATTCCGTCTCAGGCATTTGTCCGGGCGATGCGGGGCTGCAATAATTTCTGCACGTATTGTATCGTCCCATACGTTCGCGGCCCGGAAGTGTGTCGGCCGCCTGAAGTAATAATCGAGCAGATAAAAAAACTGGCCTCTGAAGGGATAAAGCAGGTTACGCTGCTCGGACAGACGGTAAATTCATATAAATACAAAAAGGACGGCCGCTCCTGGTGCCTCGCTGATTTGCTCGATGCGGCAGCAGGCGTCGAAGGCATCGAATGGCTCAGGTTCGTCACAAGCTATCCCTCCGAAGAATTCTTCGACGACATTATGCAGGTCATGGCCGCCTCTCCGAAGGTCTGCAACTATCTGCATCTGCCCGCGCAAAGCGGCTCGGACAAAATCCTCCGCGCAATGAATCGTCACTATACCGCCGCCTGGTATCTGGAGCTTCTCGACAAGGCCAGAGCCATTGTGCCGGATATCGCAATTGCAGGCGATTTTATCGTGGGCTTCCCCGGCGAAACCGAAGAAGATTTCCAGGCAACAGTTGATTTACTCAAAAAAGCACGATACAGAAATTCTTTCATCTTTAAGTACTCACCCCGCCCCGGCACAACCGCCGACAAAAAATTGCAAGACACCGTCCCCGCCGATATAAAACAAAAACGAATCGCCACGCTGCTCGAAGTACAGGAGGAAATGAGCGGCCAATTAAGCCGGGACTATTTAGGTAAACAAGTCAAAGTTCTCGTCGAAGGATTAAGTAAAAAATCACACATAAATACAGCCGGCGACAACAACCCCCAGCTTGTCGGCAGGACTGATACGGATTACATAGTCGTCTTCAACGGCCCTGCGTCACTCACCGGCCATTTCGCAAAAGTCAAAATAACAAAAACTTCACCCCTGACCCTCTTTGCCGAACTTCTCTAACAATCCCCCGGCCGCACTGTAAAAAATCTAAACATCGACCTAAACGTAAGAAGTTAAGGG
>JABMRO010000252.1 GCA_013202635.1 Planctomycetota bacterium | reverse complement strand
ATCCGAATCCGTATATTTCCATACAATTTTGCCGACGGCAATGTCGGCTTTGATAAGTACATTATCGTAATTGCCTACATATACCTGTCCATCGACAAATGCTGCGGAAGCTGCAATATATGAATCGGCATCAATCTGCATTATTTCGCTGCCGTCTGTCAGGGACACAACGTGAATCATAGCATCACAGCCTCCGAAAACGGTCTTTTTGTCATCAACTGCAGGAGAGCCATTTATATAATTGTCCGTTTCATAAGTCCACACGGCTCTTCCACTTGCCGAATCAACACAATGTAATATGCCATCGTAGCTTCCCACAAGTATCCATAACATCTGACCGTCAGGTGAGCGCACCCAATTAGCAGCCCCAAGAATCTCTCCATCCGTCTTGTATTTCCACTTAAGTGAGCCACTTTTAGCATCAAGCGCATACAAAAATCCATCCGATGACCCTACAAATACCGAACCTTCAACCACACAAGGTGCCGCCTCGACATCATCGCCAGTCTTGTATGCCCATACCTGGCGTCCATTTTCTAAATCAATCGCATAAATATTTGCGTCAGATGACCCAATGAAAACAAGATGGTCGTCGATGGCCGGTGATGATTTGATTTGGTCGCCGGTCTTGAATTTCCAAACAAACCTCAGTGAATCAGGTAAAGACCCGGACGCCCTGCCTAAGAGCTGCTGACCACCCCGAAACATAGGCCAACTGTCCTGGTTACCAACCGCTGTTTCCTGCTGTATAGGCTCCGACACTATTTCCTCGTCGCCACATTGCTGTCGGTTAATTATAAGCGCCGTAAGAATTACGCACGCTCCAACAATAATAACAAGTACCAAAATTATCTTAATCGTAACTTTCATAGTAACTCTCGTCATTGTTCATCGCCTCATTATGTATCAAAACGATACAGATAATAACGTATTAACCAAACTCTGGCAACAGAACCTTAAGAACCTGTTAGACGTTTTCCATTAGTTAGATTTTGTTCTAAAATCTTAGCCGCATTATGCCACTTGTGCTGCCGGTTCACCGGGATGGATTTATGTTGAGCATCTATTCGGTGTGATATCTAATTTGAAATGTCTTACAGAGCTGCTAAACGCATCTGATTGCGATTTGAGACCCTTAGCCTATATATTGGCTTCTTGCCTGGGCAATGAACTTGAGCATCTGACCGGCCTGGTTTTGAATTTCGGGGTCGGAATTTGCTACTCTCGCACTCCATTTGCTATACTCTTTATTAAGATGCCTCCGAGCCTTTTCTTTGCTCATATCTGAAGTTATGCCGAGGATGGCTTCAACATCCTTGACTTCATGCATATCGACCGGAAGGACTTTCTGGACCATTTCTCTAAATTTATTTGTATCAACCTCGAGCCAGCTTGCGAAGTCTTTCAAGAGATTTAATTCTTCCGTAGTAACAGAACCGTTAGCCTGAGCCACATACAAGCAAAGATTCAAAATATCATAGCGGTCCGCCAGAGATGCAATTTGAACAATCTCTCGACAAATATCATAATTGTTTAGTTTATTTCCGTCGCGGAAAAACGCTATGGTTTCATTCAATGCCTTTTCAAGTTTGCGCCGTTCTTTATTGGATGCCTCAGACAGGTCAATATTTTCTCGCGCCCAGTTTTTGATAAACTCAATCTCACTACCATACAGCTTGTTATCTGCGGCACTTACTGCAAATGCCAGCGTCACAGCAAGGTTTTTTGTGCGCTGGACGTTTTCCTTCAAATCAAGATAGCCGAAATAGCGATTGTGATAAGCAAAATAGCAACGGGCACAAGCAAGCTGTTCTCCCCCTTCGGCAGGGAATATTGATGTATTGAACATTAGTTCTCTTTTTCCTTTGCGGGGAAGTTCCAGCCAGTCAAGACGTAACATGGCAATGGATGTCCAGTTCGGTATGGTAGTGACCTGGTGCGGGAGCTTGCCAAGCTTGGCGTTGTAACGGAAAATAGACGAATCCTGCATTTGCCATTGTTTGACCAGGGCTTTTACCGGGTTTCTTTCAGAGGCCGTGTCAGTGACATCAACAATGGATATTTTCAAGGTAGCTGACTGAACGTCCCGGGGAGCATGGATTGAGCCGCAGATTTCAACGTTAAAAGCATCAGAAACACAATCGCCATCCTGCTGTTTCGACAGTTTAACGCGGCAATTAAGAACAGACAAATCAAGCTCATCAGAAGATTCGGCACACGGATTGGGTGCTGCTTTGGGTGAAGGTGCAACCTTTATGTGATTAATCAAACCCGAAAAACTGAGATGACTGATTAAATCCTCTGACCTTAAGCGTTTTACCAATTCGGCACGCTTGGTGCGATTAAATAAACTAAAAAGAATCATTGACGCAGATGCTGCTACTCCAATTAAAATTGGTATCAAAAGTTTGTCCATCTATCTACCTGAATACGTATCTACTCGACTTTAATTGACTTTATTTTTTTAGCCTTTCCTTTTGCATCGCTCTCGGACATTTCACCTTCCTTGTCCAGGGATAAATCTACTTCAAGAACCTTGCCGGATTCAACATCTTCGAATCTGCAGTGCATCCTCTGGTTAACATCGTAGCTGTAAGTAACCTTTATAGGTCGGTCAGCAGGCCTTTTAGGAGGAAGCTTAAATTTATGCGTAGCAATCTTATTTACATACTCGACAGCAGTATCTTCCCCCTGGGTGATTGTTACCTCAAGGTCTGTTTGTCCCTCAGAAAGAGTATAGAACGTTTGTGAACTTTCACAGGGCAAAGGTGTATTTTTCTTCAAAATGATACGATTCTCAATTACACGTTTACCGGTCTCCTCGTCAATAGGAGCACATATAGTACCATAACTGTGGTTACAGACATCAGTTAGATTAATGTCTTTCAGACCATTAAAGACACCGGCCGGCAGGGTATCAGATTTTTCTCTTAACATGCTCAAACCGGCATGTAAAGCGGCACCAAGTGCGACACATTCATCTACATTCACCGCCGTCTCCGGTGCTGAACCAAACATTTTCTCCAGACGCTGCTGGACGAATGGTATCCGTGTGCTGCCGCCTACCAGCAGCACCTTGTCAATTCCGGAAGGTTTAAGCCCAGCTTCCTCAAGTGCCACCTCGATCAAGATATCCGTTCGAGACATCAACGAAGAAATAGCCTCTTCGAACATCTCGCGTGTAATTTGCACTTTCATACTGCCCGACGGACCGTAAAGCAGCTTTTTAGCAACAGGACGTCTTGACAATGTCTTTTTAATGTCTTCGGCCTCATCTTCATACTTTGCTCTATCTTCTTCAGAATCAATCAACTCGCTGCCAAATTTTTCCCTATAGCTCTGCTCTAACAACTCTAATATTTTCTGGTCAAAGTCAATACCACCAAGAGCATGGTCGCCCTGTGAACAAATAATATCCATTTTATGACCATTGACATCCATTATTGTTACATCGAAGGTTCCACCGCCAAGGTCATATACAAGAACCTTTCCGGAAACATCGCGCGTGGTAGCATAATACAAGGCGGCAGCCACAGGTTCATTGACAATTCCGATCACATTCAGACCGGCCATAATCCCAGCGTCCATAGTCGCTTTCCTTCGTACTTCGTCAAAGTGGGCAGGTACAGAGATAACAACATCATGGATTTTGTCATCCCCGACCGAGCAGTCCTGCTTGAGCTTTTTCAGAATCAGTGAGGACAATTCCACGGACGTCCAATCCTTCTTGTCAATATGCTTGCGATACTTGGGGTCCCCCATGTTCCGCTTTATCCAACGAACGGACCTTTGAGCATTTAGTCGCCGTGAATTAATAGCTTCGATACCCACCCGGATTATATCGGTGTTTTCTTCATCGAAGAAAATTGCAGACGGTGTAAGCCTTTCACCATCAGCATTCGGGACAATTTCGGGTTTCCCAATAGCATTTAGAGCCGCTAACGCTGAGAAGGTTGTTCCCAGATCTATACCTACTAAGTTAGCCATTTTATACCCCTTATTTTACTTAGCTCTTTGTTTTGGCTTATTACCAAACCTCTTCTAAACTTAACCAAAGAGTTTAACCTGAGCCGAACGTACTATTTTGATATTCTCCTCGTTAATAAAGTATTGATAACCCGGCCTAATAACTTTTGCGATTTTGCCTTTTTGGCTCGAGTTTTCACAATGCTCCTTTTCTTTAACGGCCTCCGCGTACTTTTCCTGGCCGCGATAATCACTGTTTATTTCAGGCTCATAT
>JABMRO010000251.1 GCA_013202635.1 Planctomycetota bacterium | reverse complement strand
TGGTTGAATCTGTGAAACATGCCCTTATTGCTGATAGTGAATATTTTGAATATCTTGAAAACAATCTCGACGCAGTCCTCGGAAAAAAACCGGACGTGCTGGAAAAAGTAGCACAGTTTAACTGCAAAATAAAGGGCGATGTGGTTGAAATTGATCCCTGTGAGCAAAACAAGAGAAGAATTCTAAACTATGGCCATACTATTGGACATGCCGTTGAGACGGCCAGCGGATTCGAATTGCTGCACGGCGAAGCAGTCGCCATCGGTATTATTGCTGCCGGCATGATAGAGATTGAATTAAAATTAGCCCCACAGGACAGGCTCGAAAGAGTCCGGCAAATTCTCGAAAAACTGGATGTTCCGAAAAAATTGCCCGGGAATTTAGCCGAAAAAGACCTCATAGACCTGATTAAGTACGACAAAAAGGCTGTTAACAAATGGCCGAGATTCGTGTTACTTAATGACATAGGTCAGGTGTATTGCCCGGATGGACAATATGCTGTCGATGTTGCTCCTGATGTGGTCGAAAAAGTGTTGAAAAAACTTTAACTTGTCGTCACCCTGAGCGCAGCGAAGGGTCTCATTTGTACGAGAACCATAAGATTATTCGCTTTGCACAGAATGACATTGTGTGTTTATTTTGTTGAAAGTTGTTAGTTAAAGGTTGGAATATGTACAGAGAAAAAATCAAGGTACTCGATTGCACAATCAGGGACGGCGGACTTATTAATGACCACTATTTCACCGACGAGTTTGTTCGCACAGTGTACCAGGCGATCTCTAAAAGCGGTGTTGATTATATGGAGTTTGGTTATCGAAGCAGCAAAGAGCTTTATCCCCCCAAAGATTATGGAGCGTGGAAATACTGCGATGACGATAAGATAAAAAAAGTTATCGACGGAATTGAATCTGATATAAAAATAAGCATAATGGTTGATCATATCGCGTCAAAGAGCAGCACTTTGCTCCCGCTGACGAAAGCCCGGTAGATTTGATTCGTGCGGCAACGTACGTAAAATATATCGACAGTGCTATAGAGCTTATCAATAGATGTCACGATCTCGGCTATGAAACAACCTGCAATATTATGGCAATTTCAAGAGAAATTGAGCCTGACCTCGTAGAAGCCCTTGACCAGTTGGCGAAATCGCCTGTCGATGTGGTTTACGTTGTAGATAGTTTTGGTGCATTATACAGTGAGCAGATAGAGTATCTTGTCAAACTTTACCAGGAACATCTGCCCGGAAAAGAAATAGGCATACACTGCCATAACCAACAGCAGCTTGCATACGCCAACACTATTGAAGCTATCATTCACAACGCCAATTATCTTGATGGTTCGTTATATGGTATCGGTCGGGGTCCCGGCAATTGCTGCCTTGAGCTTTTAATCGGTTTCCTGAAAAATCCCAAATTCAATCTGACGCCGATTTTAAAAATTATACAGGACCACTTGATACCGATGCGGCAGGATATCGAGTGGGGTTACATAATACCCTATATGGTCACCGGCATATTGAACGAGCATCCTCGCTCAGCGATAGCATATCGAAAAACTAAAGATAAAGACAAATTCGCTGAGTTCTACGAGCAGATGCGCGAAGCCCAGGAATAGCAGTTTCTCGTTACGGTAAGATAATATTCAGCCCCAAATTTCATTTGGGGCTTTTTTTATGTTATTTCCTTGCAAATCCCGCTCCTCTGCCACTATTATCATATCCACATGCGGATTTTTCTCAGTTATTTGCAACAGGATAACTAAAAAAAGAGTGGATATTTGAGCTTATTAAGTGAGGTAACAAAATGAATCAGGAAGCAAATGAAGATAAAGTTTCGGCCAGGCCATGCTGGTGCAACTGTGTCGCAGAAGCTGACGCTGAGATATTGGACATCGATAAGATGGAAGACTCTATTGCTCCTTTGGATGAGGAGACAATTCAGATAAGGCAGCTTATTATGGGTTTCGAATTATGCTATCACGAAGCCGAAAAAGAAGCCGAGTATATTGCCCAGGCTATAGGCGCAGGACACTGCCCCGAACGCTCCAATGAACGCCCGCCTCAGCGTAAAAAAGAGCTGGAGAATTTCCAGCAAATACTTTCAAGCTGGTGTAAAGATCCGACCGTTAGTAATATTAATCTTGATATTGGTGGAATATCCGCAGATGAGCTGTTGAGAAGCATAGGCTCTCCAACACCCCTAAAAATATGGCAGGTTGAGCGTATCATCGATAAGATTATAGAAGCTTTGGATAAGAGCCGTCCCTATCATAATATAGTCCTGGATCTCGGCCCTTATGGCGAGCCGGGTGCTAATCCGGTAGGCGAACATTACAAAGACAGCTTAGACTTCGTGAAAAAAACCACCGAGACAATCATCCATGATACGGTAGATGGCCGCAAAGCTAAGATTTCCCTTGCAATGGCTATAGATATGCTGGAGCCCTGTAACTGGGATTTCGTCGGCGCTATTGCTACTCTCCTAAAGGCGATAGGCGGAGACCTTAACCCAGCCAGACCTTATGCCTGCCATCAACGAAATATCGAGCTAAGCCCGCTTCGCGACAGATTGAAAATTATTTCGAATACTCTTAGAGCTTTCTGGAAACCCGAAGAAAAGACCGAAAATATAGACAGTGACATCCTTGCTTCTTTAGGAGAACTCACTCCGGTAAAGCGTTGGCTTGCTGCTTCTTTGGATAAGACCATAAGATTACATTTAGAAGCTTCATCGGATTTTTGGTTGACATTCAGTTGAAAAAATCTCAGGTAAGCATTTCTTGACATATGTGTAAGTCTATAGTTAGATACGAATCCAGAGTCATTTTATTAGGTGCTCTAAATATTAATCCTTAAGAATGGAGACAAACATGGTAAAAGCCACAGCGCGTCATATCCTGGTTGAAACACAGGAGGAATGTGAAAGCATCAAACAACAAATTGAAGGTGGAACTGATTTTGCCGAAGCGGCTCAGGAGCACTCTAAATGTCCTTCCAAAAAAGAGGGCGGGCATTTGGGCGAGTTTTCGCCGGGTCAAATGGTCCAGGAATTTGATCAGGTTGTATTTAGTGAAGAAGTCGGAAAAGTTCACGGTCCCGTACAAACACAGTTTGGCTTCCATCTTATTGAAATTACCAGCCGAAGCGAATAAAGGCTTGAAAAATGATATAGAGCAGGGATTTTAATCACAAAAGCAAATACATAACGAATTCGTACAGCCATGTCCCGCTCCGATGCATTCTCACAAGCCAGACAAAGCGTGAGATGATTAAACAGGATGGGATTCGGGATATTATGCCAAAACCATATAAGCAATAGTCGGATTTGGAAAGAGCTGTAATGCAGACTCTCTTGTATGCGATGGATCTTTTTGGCGTTGCGGTTTTTGCAATAACCGGCTCGCTTGCTGCCGGAAAAAAACGCATGGACCTCTTCGGAGTTGTAGTCCTGGCAACTGTAACGGCCCTTGGAGGAGGCACTCTACGAGATTTGGTTTTGGGTGCCAGCCCCGTTTTCTGGGTTTCAGCCCCAATCTATCTGCTGGTGGCAGTCGCAACAGCGATTATAGCTTTTTTTCTGGTTCGCTTTTGCGGCCTGCCCATCAAACTGCTTTCAGTGGCTGATGCTTTCGGTCTGGCTGTCTTCACGGTCTTGGGAACCCAGAAAGCTCTGGACATGGGTATTTCACCGGGCATTGCCGTCGTAATGGGTATTATGACAGGTGTTGTCGGTGGTATAATCCGTGACATTTTATCCGGGGAAATCCCACTGATTCTGCGTCGTGAGATATATGCTACCGCTTCCCTTTGCGGTGCAATTACCTTCTGCTTCGTTTCCGTTGCTCTGCAAAACCAGGGCTTTGCGGCTATTGCCTCGGTTATTGTAACACTCGGTTTAAGACTTTCCGCAATCAGGTGGAAAATGTCACTTCCTCTGTATATCTCTCATAAGGAAGATGATAGTTAATGAAGAAAATCTCATAAGAACATGTAGGCGATTTCAATATGAGCGTGCCGACTGAAGGTATTTTTATGGTTAAATGAAAGGACAAGCTATGAAAACTCTAAGACATATTGGTTCACTGGCCTTTGTGCTTGGGCTCTTCACTGTAATATTTGCCGGAGTGCCGTGGCACGTGATAGTTTCCGATGACCCGGTCATACCCCCGTGGCTGCGGATAGCTATTTTCTGCCTCTTAGGTGGTATCCTGGTGGTCCTGGTGACAGTGGCTCTCGA
>JABMRO010000250.1 GCA_013202635.1 Planctomycetota bacterium | reverse complement strand
GAGTATGGGTATGAGCTCAGACTACGAAATCGCCGTCGAAGAGGGCGCGACCATCCTTCGTATCGGCTCGGCAATTTTCGCCGGTTGATGTCAAATTGCTTTGGGCCTGCTATATTCGGCCCGTTCGGCGAATAGCATCAAGCTTTTTCCAGTATTGACTTAGAGCTTTGGCTCCTTTTTTGGTAAGCTGATAGCTGGTGTTTGGAATTCTGCCCTTGAAAGTTTTGGTAACTTTGATATAGCCGGCCAATTCGAGTTTCTCGATATGTCGTGACAGATTGCCCTTGGTCAGTCCTAAAATTGACAGCAGAAAATTGAAATCTGCCGATTCAACACCAGAAAGAATCATCATTGTTCTCAACCTTGCCGGTTCGTGCACAATCCTATCAAGCTTCATTACCCTCTTCTCCTTCAAGATGTGTGAGGCCTTTTAGCTTTTTCAGTGCATAACGACTGTAAACGTGGCAGATTACATAAGTCAAAAAGGTGTATCCAAATACCGGAAGAAATATATTCAACATACACAAATTTCCCGTGAAAAATATCGGTACACCTGCAACGATCAATATCGCATGAATAGTATAAAGTATCGGACAGATCAGGACTAAAGGCCCGACCCTCGGCCGTTTTAAGAAATATTGAAAGACAAGAAACGGAACAAAATATAGGGCCGAGACAAGCTTCGCTTGCCCGCTACCACGGATGATTCCATCTACGGGTTGAAACCCGTAGTATTGCGTTGGAAGAATAAATTGCCACGCCCTTACGGACGTGGCATTTTTCAGGACGGACAAGCCCGTCCGAATTCGTCGGATACTTCCATCCACGGGGTTACCCCCGTGGTGTTACGAAGGAACAATACATATAATACCAATTGTGATTAAATGTAGCGCTTTGCATAACGAGCATTAAGCCATCCCCAAGGTGCGATTGAGGCTGCCGCCCGTTTGTATTAAATACACATAGCGCAGTAATTTATTAATACAATTGGTATAATTTCCGATTCCGATACAGATAAGTGATCTGAACGGCAACGCATGCACGGACGGCACAAAAATGCCGGTCTTATGGGCATAGAAAAAGCAAAAAAAATGCAAAGTGCCATGCTTATCGAGCCGAAAATTAGCTTATGGATAGCAAACAGTTGTTAGAAAATGGTATTTAACAGCCAATAATACAGTTAAATCCCGAAAAATGAACAAATAGATTTCTGTTCAAGGTCTCATAATATAATAAAAAGAACGAGCGAAATGGAAAAAGTAGAATTGCTACCTGCTATAGAATCGGAAAAAAGCTTTACAGATGTTCTGTATCTGACAAATCAGAACCACATACCGTCAGAAGTAAAACGACTTTTGAAAAGAAGGAAGCTTTCTTACCGTATTCTTCCGATAGACAAATTTCCCGAAGTACGTGACGGACTCGATTTGATTGGGACTGTCATTATCGAGACTAAAGACTCGGATACTTCGCGGCAGCAGCAATTAGCCCGAATAATAGAATCTCTTGAGATGGAAAATATTGGCATGATTTTACTCACAGACCGTCCGGAGATGCCCGTAAAAAGTTTTTCCATATCGCCATCAAAGACGAGCTTCTCTATGGTCAACACCATGGAGTCCTTTTCCATAGATGAGCTATGGGCCAAAGTTAGTGCTAATCTTGCACATCGTAAGAAAAGTTCCGGTATTACGACAAAACCTTTGGTTCCACGAAAGCATGTGCTGAGAATTCACAGGAACAAACTGGCCGAACAGCTTTCAATGACCAAAAGCCTCGCGGATAATCTTGCAGAGCAGCTTCGCTTAGCCGGTCTTGTGCAGCAGGATTTTCTCCCCACTTATATGCCCAATACCGATGAAGTACAATGGGCCAGTATTTTTATGCCCGCCGAGTGGGTCTCGGGTGACATTTACGATATTGTACGTATCGACGAGCAGCACATCGGCTTTTATGTGGCTGATGTAGTGGGGCACGGCATGCCTGCGGCACTGCTGACAATATTTCTAAAACAGGCCTTGCTTATGCGAGAGACTTACGAGAGCAATTACCGTATATTTCCCCCGACCGAAGTTATAAAAAATCTAAATGTGCGAATGGCGGCACAAAAACTCTCCGGTTATCAGTTTGCCACCTGTTGTTATTGTCTTTTAAATATAAAAACACTACAACTCACATACGCCCGTGCCGGACATCCCTATCCAATCCTTATCAGACCCGGACAGCAACCCGAGCAGATCCAAATACGAGGCTCGCTGCTGGGGGTTTTTGAAAAGGCCGAATACGTCCAGCAGACAGTGCAGCTTCAGCACGGCGATAAGCTGCTGGTGTATTCCGACGGGGCTGAGCCTTTCATAGGCAAGTTCGAAGACAAAACCGGCTTTGGTTTCAGCGAAGAATTTCTTGAAGTTAAAGATTTGCCTGTGGTAGAGATGATAGACAAACTTAACACAATTGCCCATAATCAACCAATTGAGCCGTCTGAAGTTGATGATATTACAGTAGTTGCCCTTGAAATACTTCCTTGAGATTCGCAAGACAAACCATAAACTCATTTTTTTCGCCCGCCCTTTAAGTGAAGATATTGATATCATATAGTTAACAGATAATACGCACTTGTCTGACATAATTTCCATAGGATATAGTTTTCATCTGAAGGATACACAAAACCCTCACGGGCTATAGCAGAAATCCTGAACCCGGCATCGTTCAAAAAATCAGGTCTGTTTGTAAGATGAGTTGCAGATATATTAAATGACTATGGGTTGTTCAGAATCTGTTTTATTAAAAATCGCGGATATTTGTCCTTAAGCGTCATTGAAAATCTATTAAATGGAATTTTAACAGACATTTGCCGGGATTTGTTGTCTGGCATATATACCAAAAATTGTTTTGCAAAAACACCCCTTTTGGTTATACTCATTCGGATTAAGCAATACCTGTTGCATTGAAAGGATGCGGCGATGGCGGAAAATGATACCGATTTGCAGAAAATTAAAGAACTCATTGAGATAATGAAAGAGAATGAGCTTCTTGAGGTCGAGATAAAACATGGCGACGACAAGATTTTTCTCAAGCGATCGCTGCCTCAACCCTGTATTGGTGGGGCCGTTAGTGCTGTACCGGCAATAAGGCCGGAACCCGGCGCACCGCCTGTTCATGCAGGAGGCACTGAGGCTTTGATTCAAACTTATGCCTCGCAGGCCGCTCCGTCCTCAGAGGACCTGGTGGAGATAAAATCGCCTATAGTCGGGACATTTTATGCAACACCAAGCCCCGATTATGAGCATTATGTCGAGGTAGGCTCGACGGTCAATCCGCAGACGGTTGTTTGTATAATCGAAGCAATGAAGGTTATGAATGAAATAAAGGCCGAGACCAGTGGAACGGTTGCTGAGGTACTTGTAACCAATGGCCAGGCTGTCGAGTATGGCCAGGTACTTTTCAAAGTCAAACCGGACTAACCCACGATATATCGTACGCAATACGCTATACGAGATATAAATATGTTTTCAAGGATTTTGATAGCAAATCGAGGGGAAATTGCACTGCGTATCATCCGTGCCTGTCACGAACTTGGTGTTGAGGCGGTTGTGGTTTATTCCGAGGCGGATAAGGACGCTTCATACCTGCGGCTCGCTGATGAAGCCGTTTGTATCGGGCCGCCCGACTGTGCTAAAAGTTATCTTAATATCCCCCGTATTATAAGTGCCGCTGAGATTACTGATGTTGAGGCAATTCATCCGGGTTATGGCTTCTTAGCTGAGAACATAAACTTTGCCCGGATATGCCGGGAGTGCGGGATAACATTCATCGGCCCGCCCGTTGAGGCTATGCAGTTGCTTGGCGATAAGGTCCAGGCCCGCAAGCTGGCGGGCAAGGTGGGTGTGCCGATTGTGCCCGGTTCCGATGGTGTTGTCGAGAAGGAGTCATCGGCGCTAAAACTGGCGAACAAGATGGGTTACCCTGTAATATTAAAAGCTACCTCCGGCGGAGGCGGACGGGGTATGAGAGTTGTCCATAATGACATCACTCTGCGCTCGGCATTTAATGCGGCCCGTGCCGAAGCCGAAGTTGCCTTCGGTGACGGAAGCATCTATCTGGAAAAGTTCATAGTTGAACCTCGGCACGTCGAGGTCCAGGTAATGGCTGACAAGCACGGCAACGCTTTACACTTTTACGAAAGGGACTGCTCCATTCAGCGAAGACATCAAAAGATGATAGAGGAATCACCCTGTCCCGTTCTGGATAAGCACACAAGAGGGCAGCTTACTGAAGCTGCCTTGAGGATTATAAAAAAGGCCAAATATGATAATGCCGCGACCGTTGAGTTTCTTTTAGACAATGACAAAAACTTCTACTTCATTGAGGCGAACACGCGGATTCAGGTCGAGCATCCCGTTACTGAAATGGTTACCGGCCACGACTTGATTAAGTGGCAGTTGAAAATTGCCGCCGGCCTGCCTCTCAAGCTCAGCCAGAAAAACATTAAGCATACCGGCGTGGCTATTGAATGCCGGATTAATGCCGAGGACCCTGAAAATAATTTTGCTCCATCACCGGGCACGATTAGGCGGTTAATTCTGCCCGGCGGCCCCGGTGTTAGAGTTGATACGCACGTTCATCAGGGCTGGACCGTATCGCCGACCTACGATTCGATGATTGCCAAACTTATTGTCCATCAAAGAACGCGAACCGAAGCCATTGCTACAATGAAAAGGGCTTTGAGGGAATTTGTTATCGAACCAATCAAGACAACGATACCCGCCTGCCTCGACATCCTCTCCCACAACCTTTTCGTCAAAAATAAAATCGATACAGGCTTCATTGAACGAAATTTCTAATCTTCAGGCTTGTAACTTTTTATTTGCAGCAATAATCCCGCATTATAAATCGAACGTTTCATATTCGATTTATTTTCGTCTGTGCAATAAATCCTGTATCAATCTGGTGTACGTTAAGGCTAATTGTTGTGTAATTCACCTTAAAGGAGATTGCACATACGAATTGAAAAGCAGCATAGCCGATGATTCGATGATGTGTGTGCAGGTTAGATCCGCTTGCGTATAATATCCGGGGCCAACCGATAATGCAATCACCGACCAAAACGCATGGTGCTCAGTGACAGCGCTACCGATTGGCTCCCGATTATCTTTCTAAAGCTTTAATCTATCCCTGGTGATGTTGAACAGCCTGTCTTTTCTGAAACAGGAAGAAAATGATAGCCAGAGCAATCAAACCGACAAGCCCGTTATCGCCAAGAGTGCTAAGCAATGCGGTAATATTGTCAACAATTCCTCCAAAGAAGGGGACAGTTTCGCTGCCAAAGAGGATTTCAACTGTAATCCCAAGGGCAATCAACAGTAAAAATATTTCAATAATCTCACCAATCCATCTTTTTGTTTCTTCGAGAAATCGCATCTTTTTCTCTCCTAAATTAAAGTAATAAAAAAAACACAAATTACAATCACACTGGCAATGTAGTCGGCATATTTTTACAAATTTCTTTAATATTATGGGAACTATTTATAAATATGCCGCCAGCCGAAAAAGTCCTTTTTAGGCGAATATTTTGACAGGAATTTCCCCAACAACCTGCATATCAGTACTGAAAGGGCGGTTAATAGTCCATGTTGCTGGCTAAAAAGAGGTTGTGAGAAGATAGAGTGTTTTTTTTTACATGTCTCTGATTTAACAATAAAAGAAATATATAGTGATACAGCATTGTATTCGCTAAATAAGGAAGAGTCAGTGCCGTAAGGGGGATTGTTGCCTGTCCGGATTGAAAACGCATTCTTATCAAGCACACTTAATTTCTACGATAAGCAGGTTATTTTTCCTCGAATATATGCCTGGTAAGCTTGCAGAGCACCCCAATTTTTTCATTATCATACGTTAAAATAGGGAAATTGCCCTTGACTTGGCCTGTTAAAATGGGGTATAATATGCCTATGTTTACGAACTTTATATCTTTTATTTTACGCATTTCGCTTATTGTCGTGCTTTGGGCCTTTGTTTGGCGTTTTGTGGAGCCCAGAACACAACTCAGGCGAATATTGAGGGCCGCAGTGCTCCTGCTCGGTCTTTTAGGTATTTTGATCTTATTAAGAAGTACGGGACGGTGATTACGTTTCCTGCATTTTTTTAATCATCAGTAAGTTGTCAATCGAGCAATGAGCAAGGAAAGTGACGAATTACTTTTCCAGCATAATTAAATCTTCGTAGTTCTCGCGTTTTCTGATGACCGAGAATTTGTCGCCGTCAACGAGCACTTCAGTGGCTCGTCCGCGGGCATTGTAATTACTGCTCATACTAAAGCCATAAGCCCCGGCGGTAAAGACAGACAATAAATCCCCGCGTTTCACTGCCGGCAGGGCCCTGTCCTTCGCAAAGAAATCCGTAGGTTCGCATATCGGTCCGACAACATCGACAACTTCAGTGCCGTCAAGCCGCAAATCCTTTTCCCGCTGTGGCGGAACAAGATTTTCATCTACCTTTGCAGGCCAGATGAAATGGAATGCATCATATAACGATGGACGAATCAAATCGTTCAT
>JABMRO010000249.1 GCA_013202635.1 Planctomycetota bacterium | reverse complement strand
TACAGAGCAAATATTGACTATTGGTTGAAGATTGCCGCGTCGGCCTACGGCCTCCGTAATTTAGCTTTGAGTGTTTAGTTTTGAGTTTTGAGTTATGTTTGAATTTAATCCCTTCCTTACGGTTGGGGCTCTGTATTGGAATTATATAGCCAGCATGGCCTCAGTGATGGCTTGTGAGGTTCAAAACGCACATTAGCCAGATTTCTCCACTCACTTCGTTCGGTCGAAATGACAAAGGGTGCTTTTAGGGTTGACATGGTAACAAATCCGGATAAAATCCGTTGCTTGTCTCATATTGTGTATTGAGGATGTGGTAAGGCCCCTTTGGATAGTAAAAACGTATCTAATGGTGTAAAGTGTATCTCGGATGAGATATTTTTTTTTGATAAATATAAAAATAATATTAAGAGCACCTAAGGAGAAGACAGTTGGGTTATAACTGCGTTGTACTGATTAAGCAGGTTCCGGATACCAAGAGTATTACGGGCGATGTGATGAACGACGACGGGACGGTGAAGCGGTCGGCGCTTCCGGCCATCTTCAATCCGGAAGACCTTAACTCGCTGGAATTGGCTTTGGAGATAAAGGGCCGGTATGGCGGGCATATAACGGTTATTACGATGGGACTGCCGGCGGCAAGTGCGATTCTTCGCGATTCGCTGTTTCGCGGGGCGGACGAGGCGATTTTGGTAACGGACCGGCGATGCGCGGCGAGCGATACATTAGCGACGAGCTATATCCTTAGCTGTGCGGTGAAAAAATTAGATTACGATATTGTTCTTTGCGGGCGGCAGGCGATTGACGGCGATACGGCCCAGGTCGGGCCGCAGCTGGCGGAGAAATTAGGCGTTACGCAAATTACATACGTCGAGGAATTGATAGGGCTCGACGGCAGGATGATAACGGCGCAGCGGAATATAGGGAACGGCTGGCAGCAGGTCAAGGCTGAGCTGCCGGTGCTGGTTACGGTTATGGGTGATGCAAATTCGCCGAGGGTTGCGGCGGCAAAGAAGATGATGAAGTATAAAAAGGCACTTACGCCGATTGAGGTCGAGGGAAAAATCAAGGCCGAGAATCCGGAGGCCGGAGAGGCGGATATTAAGGAGCTGTCGGAGCATAAATGCGGCAAGTTAATAGAAGAAGGGTTGTTGATTAAGCAATGGGATCTGGATGTTCTTGAGGCGGATTTGGACTGGTGCGGGCAAAGCGGCTCGCCGACGAAGGTGCACAGGATACAGAGCGTTGTTTTAGCGGCGAAGGAAAGTAAGGAAGTTGAGCCGAGCGATAAGGGAATATCAGATATGATACACGAATTGATTGAAGAGAAGACGATAGCGTGAGGGAAAATCCGAAATTCGAATATCGAAATCCGAAACAAATTCAAATAACGGAAATTCAAAATTCAAAACGGAGAAAACGGTGGGGCAAGCCCCACCCTACAGGAATTGAAGGAATTAACATACGAGCTACGAGAGACGAGATATGATAGAAGTGAACAGAAAAGGTGAGGTTTGGGTGTTTGCCGAGCAGCATAACGGGCAGTTGGAGGATACGCCGATAGAATTGATGAGCAAGGCGCGGCATTTAGCTGATATTTTAAGTGTGCAACTGGCGGCGGCGGTATTAGGCGATAACGTTAAAGAGCTTGCGGGAAAGATGATGCACTATGGAGCTGATAAGGTGTATCTGGTTGAGGACCCTTTGTTAGGGGCGTATCAGACGAACAGTTATGCCAAGGTGATGTACGATTTAATCCATAAATATGAGCCGCAGATTGTGCTTTATGGAGCGACGATAGCCGGACGTGATCTGGCGCCGAGGATTGCAAGTGCCACGAAGGCGGGGCTTACGGCCGACTGTACCGATTTGCAAATCGGCAACCACGAGACGGTGAAGGACAAGAAGGTGCATAAGAACCTTTTGTTTCAGATACGGCCGGCATTCGGCGGGAATATCATCGCAACTATTATAAACCACGACCGATGGCCTCAAATGGCGACGGTCCGCGAAGGTGTGATGCCAGCACCGGAGGCGGATACAAAACGCAGCGGCGAGATTATCGAAGAGGAGGTAGAATTATCCCGGCAGGATTTGCCTTTGGAGATTCTCGACGAGCATAAACGGCCGAAGAAGGTTGATTTGAAGGCGTCGAGGATAATCGTGGCCGGAGGGGCAGGGGTCGGCAGTAAGGACAATTTCAAGCTGATATGGGACCTAGCAAATTGCATGGGGGCGGCACCGGCGGCGACAAGGGCGGCGGTTGACCTGGGCTTTATAGACCACGACCATCAGGTTGGGCAGACGGGGACGACGGTTAGGCCGAGTTTGTATATAGCAGTCGGTATCAGCGGTGCAATTCAGCACCAGGCGGGGATGTCACAGAGCCAGAAGATTGTTGCTATTAACAACGACTCGGATGCGCCGATATTCGGTATTGCACATTATAAGATAGTCGGGGATTTGAATGAGGTCGTGCCGATTATGATAAAATCCATAAAGGAAAAAGGGATAAAAGATTAAGACATTAAAATCCGAAGCACGAAGTACGAAATTCCCCGCAGGACACCTGACGGTGGAAACAAATTCAAATGGCTGAAATTCAAAATCCAAAATAAAAATCAATAGAAACTGCGTGTGCAATCCATTCGACTCTGCTCAGGGCAGGCAAGTTGCACACCCTACAAGGATTGAATTGATAACGAGAAACGATAATGGCAAATTTTTACAGGGACAATAACGATATACAATTTTTGTTCAGTCATATAGACCTTGGCAAATCGGCGGAGGTTTGTGAGGAGGGGTTTAAGTTCGCAAGCGAATTCGAATGTGCACCGGCCAACGGCAAGGAAGCTATAAAGAACTACGATATGGTTCTGGATTCGCTGGGACAGTTATGCGGTGACTTTATTGCGCCTCGGGCCGAGGACGTGGACAGGCAGGGGAATATCCTTAACGAAGACGGCTCGGTGACCCGTGCCGAGGGGATAATGGGAGCCATTGAAAAACTCGGACAGGCGGAGGTTATGGGTTTTACGCTGCCCCACCGGTTCGGGGGTTTGAACTTTCCGAATATCGTCTATTCGATAGCTATCGAGATTCTCTCGCGGGCGGATGCGGCACTTATGAATATATTCGGTTTGCAGGGAATAGCCGAGACTATCAATGCTTTTGCATCGGAAGAGATAAAGCAGAAATATTTACCGGATTTTTCGGCAGGGAAGGTGACCGGCGCGATGGTGCTGACCGAACCGGATGCGGGTTCGGACCTGCAGGCGGTAAAGCTGCGAGCGTTTGAGGATGAGGGCGGGAACTGGTTTCTGCACGGTGTGAAGAGGTTCATAACCAACGGCTGCGGGGAGGTGCTGCTGGTGCTTGCTCGCAGTGAGCCGGACAGAAGCGGAGGACTGGGGCTTAGCTTGTTCGTATGCGAGCCGGGGTCGACGGTGCATATTCGCCGGCTGGAGGACAAATTAGGTATTCACGGTTCGCCGACGTGCGAGATATTTTTCGACAATACGCCGTGTGAGATAATAGGTGAGCGGCAGCGGGGTCTGGTGACATACGTTATGAGCCTGATGAACGGGGCGCGTATCGGTATCGCTGCACAATCGATGGGGATAGCAGAAGCGGCTTTCCGCGTTGCGCGGGATTATGCTTCCACGAGGAAACAGTTCGCAGTGGCCATCGAGAAGCTTCCGGCCGTGCGTGATATGCTGATTGATATGAAGATATCAATAGAAGCAGGCCGGGCGCTTTTGTATGAAACGTCACGGGTGGTTGATATGGAATTAGGATACGCAAGGCAGCTTGAAACAAATCCGCCGGAAGACAAGGCCCAGGCCAAGCAGCTCAAGAAAGAATCGAGAAAATGCAAACGATACGCGGCGATGCTGACACCGATGAGTAAATATTATTGTTCCGAGATGTGCAACAGCGTTGCTTATGATTCGATTCAGGTGCTCGGTGGCAGCGGCTATATGCGGGATTATCCGCTGGAGCAGAAAATGAGGGACGCCCGCTTGTTCCAGATTGTGGAGGGCACCAACCATGTACAGAGGATAGTAATCGCAAGAGGGCTGCTTGCCTAGGCTTGCAGCAAAGTTTGTCATTTAAACAAAAGGGGAGGTAATGAAATGGCACTTAAAACGCCGCAGGAGTTTAAGGAGAGTTTGCGGGATGGACGGG